>CAMDKN010000069.1 GCA_945901035.1 Gulosibacter massiliensis
CGCACCCTTCGTCCTGCCGTCGAGTCATTGTCCAGGCAAATCTCCGATCGCCCCGAAACCCGAGGTGCAATCGCTGCCGCTCTCCATTCTCTGGCTAACGACGTGATTCGCCCGCTGAGCCACACTCTCGCCTCAAGCGCCGCCCCGACGCACCCCACCCGATTTCCCCCTGCGGGTCGAGCCGCACCAACCAGCACACCGACCTTTCGTGTTCAGGTGAGCCCCACCTTTATCGGTCTCACCGTTTTCCTCGGATCGGGAACCGTGTTGCTGGATATTCTCCCCCTCGCCAACGCCGCCGCCGCGTCGGTTGTCTCTGGTGTGGTCCTCTACGCCGTGGTGCGAATCCTTGTTGCCGTCATCGGTGACGCGACCTGGCCGGCACTCCCGGTCGCCGCGACCAACACGCTGGTGCTGGCGCTCGCGTGGACCCCCGCGCACCTGTTCAACCAATCCTTCCTCTTCCCCGACGGTCTCGTTTTCGACGCGTGGATTACGAGTTTCATCGCACTTCCCGTCTTGGGCATGCTGTACCAACTGATCATCCTCGGGTCGTTTTCGGGGCGAAACCAGTTGGCTCGACTCGATAACACCCGCCGAAACATGGCCTTTCAGTTATCCGAGGCTCGGCGGCACGCATGGCTCCGTCAACGCCACCTCACCCACACCCTGCACTCTTCGGTCCAGTCGCGGGTTCTCGCCGAATCCCGTCTGGTCGGATCGGGCTCGGGACCCCTCAGTTCGGCAGAACAACAACGTTCACGGGGAGCTCTCGATATGGTTCTCGACACCGTCGACGATGACGCCTCGGTGACGATTGATGCTCTCGGGGGCATCCTGGACATGGTCGCGTTCTGGAAGGGTATGTGCGAGATTTCACTCACGGTCCAGCCCGACCTGTTGTCGACCGTCGACGCGGAAACAGCCGAATCGGTTCTCATCGTCACGTCGGAAATGATTTCCAATGCCATTCGCCACGGAACCGCCACATCAATGTCGATCGAGATTCACCGGGACTCGCCGGACACGATTCGCGTTCACGCGGTCAATAATGGGCGCGCGCTTGACGAGGAGCATCGCCCGGGGCTTGGGATGTCCCTTTACGACGAACTGAGCACCGAATGGCAGATTCTGCCGGGTGAACCGGTCACGGTGGTGGCCCTCATCGCGGCGCGCGGGAATAGATTCGACGTCACGGTGTTGGAAAAGAGTGGAAGGACACGAAAGGCATCATGACAACAATTGCATTCGACCGAGAAAAATTCGAGGCCGCGATCACCGCGTCGGACTCAATCGTGATTGTCGATTTTTGGGCGGAGTGGTGCGGACCGTGTCGTCAATTCGGCCCGATTTTTGAACGCGTGAGTGACAAATACCCCGACATCACTTTCGCCAAGGTGGACACCGACGCTCATCAGGAACTTTCGGCCATGGCCGGAATTCGATCCATTCCCACCCTGATGATGTTCCGTGACGGGATTCTGCTCTTCAACCAGGCCGGCGCGTTGTCCGAACGGGCGTTGGAGGACGTCATTGCCCAGGTCCGCGGTTTGGACATGGCCGCCGTTCGAGCCGAATTGGACGCTACCGCTACGTCAGCGGAGCCCGGCCGCGGAACAGTCTCCTGACTCGCGCCTTGACCGTCGTTGCGGGCTTTTCGTTGTAGACCCCGGCGAATTGCTGCCCCGACATTTTTTGGATCTCGACCATGATGGCGTCGGTGGCTTCTCGGCGTGCCTTTCCGCTGTTCGGCTCGCCATACCCCGACAAATCCATGGGCTGACCGTATTCGACCCGTAGTTTGGCGAGTCGAATCCCCTTCGAGCCAACGGGTTGAATCTTGTCGGTCCCGGTCAACGCGACGGGTACGACGGGAACCTTCGCCGTCAACGCGAGCCAGGCGACCCCCGTTTTCCCGCGATACAGGCGACCGTCCAGTGACCTCGTTCCCTCGGGGTACATAGCGAAGGACTCCCCGTCAACGAGACGCGCAAGACCGGCGTCAAGAGCGTCCTGAGCAGCGGACGCGGATCGGCGGTCAACCGGAATCGCGTCGATGGACTCGAAGAATTTCTTGGACAGCCAGCCCTTTGCGCCTGTGCCGGTGAAGTATTCGGCTTTTGCCAGAAAAGATACGGGTCGACGCGACAGGAGAGTGATGATGACCGAGTCGAAAAACGATAGGTGATTGCTGGCCAGAATGACGCCACCCTTTGCGGGCATGTTGGTGCGTCCGATTATCTTCGCCGAGAACAGAATCCGGATGATCGGCGGAAACACAACGCGAGTAATGAATTTGATCATGACCGATTGCGGTTTTTCGGACCGGGAATTTCGCGAGCGGGCACGCCCACTACCGTTCGACCGTTCGGGACGTCCTTCAACACGACAGCCCCGGCGCCCACTGTCGCGCTATCGCCGACCGTGATGGGGCCCAAAATGAGCGCTCCGGCGCCGACCGTGACGTGGTTGCCCAGTTTCGGGTGCCGGCGTCCGTCTTTGATGTCGCCCTGACCACCGAGCGTGACGCCGTGATAAAACATGCAGTCATCCCCGATGATGGCCGTTTCGCCGATGACGACACCGGCGCCGTGATCAATAAACAAACGATTACCGATTTGAGCGGCGGGGTGAATCTCGATGAGAGTCCACCAGCGAACGATTTGCGAAATGAATCGGGCGATGAATTTCCACCCCCATCCCCACAGCATGTGGTTCATGCGGTACCACCAGACCGCGTGAAGTCCCGACAACACCCAGAACGCCTCGGTCCGAGTTCGGGTGGCCGGGTCTCGGTCCATCGCCATCGCGAGGTCCTCGCGAATGCGCTGGATGGGGGTCATTTAGTCGAGAATACCCTCAAACAGCACCGTCGACAGATAACGCTCTCCGTAGGACGCCACAATCACCACAATTGTCTTGCCCTTGTTCTCGGGCCGCTTCGCCACTTCGAGCGCGGCCCACACGGTCGCGCCCGAGGAAATTCCGGCGAGAATTCCTTCTTCTCGCGAGACTCGACGAGCCATGTCCACCGAGTCCGTGATGGATACGTCGATGACCTCGTCGTACACGTCGCGGTCAAGGATGGCGGGAACGAAGTTCGCGCCGATTCCCTGAATCTTGTGCGGACCGGGTGCACCGCCGTTGAGAATGGGCGAATCGATTGGTTCAACCGCAATGACCTTGAGCCCGGGCTTTCGTTCTTTGAGAACTTGACCGGTGCCCGTGATGGTTCCCCCCGTTCCGACCCCCGCGACAAAAATGTCGACAGCGCCGTCCGTGTCGTTCCAGATCTCTTCCGCGGTCGTCGCTCGGTGAATGGCGGGGTTCGCTTCGTTTTCGAACTGACGAGCGAGAACCGACCCCGGGCGTTCGGCGGCAACCTGCTCGGCTCTCGTCACAGCACCCTTCATGCCTTCGGCGGCGGGGGTCAAAATGAGTTCGGCACCAAAGCCACGAAGTAGCGCGCGCCGTTCAATCGACATCGACTCGGGCATCGTCAGGACGACCGAATAGCCGCGCGCCGCGCCGACCATCGCAAGGGCGATGCCGGTGTTGCCGCTCGTCGCTTCCACGATCGTTCCACCCGGCTTGAGTTCGCCCGACGCTTCGGCGGCGTCAACTATTGCGACACCGAGGCGGTCTTTCACGCTGGACGTCGGGTTGTAAAACTCGAGCTTCGCCAGCACAATCGCCTCGGACCCTTCCGTCACGCGATTGAGACGCACGAGCGGAGTGTTGCCGAAGGTCTTGGTGATGTCGGAATAGATGCGTGCCATGGGGGTTCTCCTGTTGAGCGGGGTTGTAGTCCGACACTACAAACCGAGGGTGAATCGTGAAAGTTGTGTTACGTCAGGCGCGTAACAAAGCGTTATTCCGCGTTGTCGGGCGAAAGGTGCTCGTGAATCGCGAGCCACGACCCGTTTCGGCGCTCGAATACGATGGTTTCCCGCTCGCGAATTGTGGACACCTCCCCGGCAAATTCGATGTCGCTCTCGACATAGTGGGTGAACACTGCGGCCGATTCGCCCATCACCTGCACGTGTTGGTCGCGGGATCGGCACCCGTGGACACGGAAACCGTCGTCGGCCTCCCAGGCTGACCACAGTGCCTCGTAGTCCGCCCGAGAATCGAGGCGGGCGGTGTGCGTGTAGAACACGAATGTCGCATCCGCCGCGAAACCCGCAAAGTACTCTGCTGTTCGATGGTGGCCGAAGTCATCGACGATTGCGGCGGCCGCCGCGAGGACCTCGTCTCGCGTGCTCACGCGATTCTCCGTGCCAGAACGGTGATCAGTTCGTAGGCAAGGTGCGCGGCGGCAATGCCCGTGATTTCCGCATGGTCATACGCCGGAGCAACTTCGACGATGTCCGCCCCGATGAGGTTTACCCCATCGAGCGCACGAACAAGTCGCAGCATTTCGCGGCTGGACAGCCCCCCGGCTTCGGGCGTGCCGGTCCCCGGTGTAAATGCGGGGTCCATGACGTCGACGTCGATCGACACGTACACGGGCCGGTCGCCAACGCGCGCCCGCATCCGCGCTATCATCTCGTCGATTCCGAGGTCGTCAACGTCCGTGGCGCGCAAGACCTGGAAACCGAGCGCCGAATCGTCCGACAGGTCCGTGTCGGAATAGAGGGGGCCGCGGATCCCGACATGCAGACAGCCCGTGAGGTCGAGGAAGCCGTCCTCGCTCGCGCGACGGAACGGCGTTCCGTGAGTCAACGGCGACCCGAAATAGGTATCCCACGTGTCGAGGTGTGCGTCAAAGTGTATGACCGCAATCGGTCCGTGCTTTTTGTGCAGGGACTTGAGAATTGGGTAGGCAATAGTGTGGTCGCCGCCGAGCGTCACGACCGTGGTTCCGTCCGCGGTGAGTTCATCCATGCCCGCTTCGATTTGTTCAATCGCTTGGGCGATGTCGAAGGGATTGACCCCGAGGTCGCCCGCGTCCACCACCTGCGCGAGCGCAAACGGCATCGCGTCCTGGGCGGGGTTATAAGGTCGCAACAGGCGCGAGGATTCACGAATGTGCCCGGGGCCAAATCGCGCGCCGGGGCGGTAGCTGACGCCTGCGTCAAACGGAACACCCAGCACGGCGATGTCCGCGCGGGCTACTTCATCACGTCGGGGAAGCCGAGCGAAGGTCGGTGCCCCGGCAAACCGGGGCACCGACGTCGCGTCGACTTGACCAACCTTGTTTCCCGCGTTATCGCGGGGGACGGGTCCAGTCATTACTTCTTTCTAACGAATGGGCGGGATAGTGGACTTTGAGGAACGACCGATCCGCGGTCCCTTCGGCCCGAACACGTAGTCCGGTTCGGGGAACAGGATGAGCGCTCCGACGTACAGCACCGCAGCCGAACCGATGGCAACGAGGAGGCTCAAGTCGACACCGCCCGCGACCGCGTTCCACTGACCTTCGATGATGGGTGGTTAATACGCGAACTGCAGACCGAGGACTGCCGAGACGACCCAAGCGACCATTGCTCGCCAGTTGATGCCGTTCGTGTACCAGTAACGACCACCCTTCTTGCCGCGGTTGAAGACCTGAAGGTCCTCGGGACTGTACCAGCCACGTCGGTTCCAGAACCCGATCGCCATGATGATCATCCACGGGGTTGTCGTAACCACAATCGCACCCACGAATCCGTTCACCGCACCGAGGAGGTCGAAGTACAGACGGCCGACGATGATGAATGCGAACGCGACGACGCCGATGGCAATGGTTGCCTGGACGCGGGTGAGCTTGGGGAATACGGACGAGAAGTCGAGTCCGGTTCCGTAGAGCGAGGTGCTACCCGTCGACAGACCACCGACGAACGCAACGATGATGATGAGGTATGCGTACCACTCGGGTGCTGCACCGATCAGTCCGACGACGTAGTCTCCGCCGGTCACGAGCGTGGCCGTGGCGACACCGAAGAGGAAGGGAATCAGCGTCATCGCCTGGGCACCAAACGTTGCCAACATGAGCTTGCCGTTGGACGTTCCGTTGGGAATGTAACGCGACCAGTCTCCGAGGAAGGCGCCGAACGAGATGGGGTTAGACATGACGATGAGCGCCGAGAGAATGAACGTCGGCCAGAAGCCACCGAGCGCGTATTCACCCGTTCCGGCGTACGAGGGGTCGAAGCTGCTCGAGAAGGCGATGATCGCCAGCAACATCAGAACAGAGTTCGCCCAGACCGCGATGCGGTTGATGAACAACATGAACTGGTAGCCGTAGACCACGACGATGATGACGATGAGTCCGATCAGCGCATAAAGCCCTGCGCGAAGCATCGGCGAATCTTCGGCGCCGAACAGGCGGACGAACGCACCGACGAGAGCGTCACCACCGACCCATACCGAGATCGAGTAGAACGCGATTGCGGTGAGCAGCGAGAGGAAGGATCCGGCGATACGACCGGTGACCCCGAGGTGCGCGCCGGACGCGACCGCGTTGTTGGTGCCGGTGCGGGGACCGAAGAGCCCCATCGGCATGAGGAAGAGGGTTCCCACGAGTACACCGAGGACGGCGGCTGCGACGCCTTCCCAGAACGAGAGTCCGAAGAAAATGGGGAATGTTCCGAGCAAAACGGTGGCGAACGTGTTCGCACCACCGAATTGGATTCGGAACAGGTCGCGCGGCGTCGACGTGCGGTCGGCGTCGGGGATGGTGTCGATTCCGAAGCTTTCCACTTCGGTCATTTTGGGCTTGCGGTTTTGAGCGACGTTGCT
>CAMDKN010000070.1 GCA_945901035.1 Gulosibacter massiliensis
AACTGACCGCACACTTTCTGGCCTCCGCGGGTTTTCGCGTCGCGGCGGTCGGGAACATCGGAGTCCCCGTCCTGGACGCGGTCCGCGACCCGACGGGTTTTGACTTCTTCGTCGTCGAGGTGTCGAGTTTTCAATTGCACTGGCTGCCGACGGTTGGCGCCGGGGCTCTTCGACCGATTGCGAGTGCCTGTCTGAACATCGCGGACGACCATCTGGATTGGCACGGATCGGCGGAGGCATACCGTGCCGCAAAAGGTGCGGTGTACGAAAACACGCGGCGGGCGGTGTTCTACAGCCGCGTCGACCCCGTGACCGAGCAGCTTGTTCGTGAAGCGAACGTTGACGAGGGGTGCGAGGCGATTGGATTCGGGTTACAGACTCCCGACACGGGCGAATTGGGGACGGTTGATGGCCTGCTCGTCGATCGAGCGTTTATTGTCGACCGCCGAAATTACGCACAAGAACTGACCACAATCGACCATCTCGCCGAAATTGGTTGTGCAACTCCGCACATGATTCTCAACATTCTCGCGGCGGCAGGGATGGCGCTGTGCGTCGGGGCGACCGCCAAGGCAATTGCCGCGGGGCTCGACACCTTCGAAACCGACAGTCACCGATGTGAGACCGTTGCGGAATTCGGCGGAATCACCTGGGTGAACGATTCGAAAGCGACCAACTCCCATGCGGCCAATGCGTCGCTTCGGTCCTTTCCCTCGATTGTGTGGATTGTCGGTGGTTTGTTCAAGGGGACTCACATCGACGAATTGGTGCAGGCGCACGCTTCACGACTTCGAATGGTCATCGCTATTGGTGCGGACAGGGCTGAGCCGCGCCGGGTGATGGAGGAGTGGGCACCCGACGTGCCATTCCAGGAGATTGATTCGGAGGACGTGATGGGCGAAGCGGTCCGTGTCGCGGCGGCGGTGGCTCGAGCCGGCGACACCGTGTTACTCGCTCCGGCGGCGGCGTCGATGGACCAGTTCATCGACTACGCGGAGCGCGGGCGCCAATTTCAGGCAGCCGTTCGGGCACTCGTGGATGTGACCGATGAGTAGCGTCTTGAGCGGGCGATTCGCACTGCGAAACCCCTTCGCGGGGGACTCGCCAATTGTCACGACCCTCGCCGCTATCACGGCCTTACTCACTCTGTTTGGGCTGTTCATGGTGTTGTCGGCGTCGTCGGTGACGAGTGGACTTCAGAACGACGGGAATTTCTACGCCGAGGCGTGGATGCAGACCGCCATCGCGGTCGCGGGGAGCGGACTCGCCCTGTTCGTTGCCCGCCTCCCGTTGCAGTTTTGGCAGGCGGGGCGCAATTACTTCGTGATGATCGGTGTGGCACTGCAAATCGCGGTCCTGATTTACGGCCAATCGTACGGCGGGAACACCAACTGGATCACGCTCTTCGGAGTTTCTGTTCAGCCCTCCGAATTCCTCAAACTCGCGGTCATCGTCTGGTTCGCGTCGTGGATTCACGACAACGAACACCTCATCGATGCCCCGCTGGCTTACTGGCGCGAGGCGGGGTTGTGGGTCGGCATCCCGCTGTTGCTCGTGATGTGGGGACAGGATCTGGGAACCACGATCATTCTGGGAATGATTCTGTTGGGAATGATGGTTTTCGCGGGTGTCCCGGCCCGCGCCCTCTGGACCCTGGCTGGACTCGGGCTGGGCTTCGCGCTCATCATGTTGAATCTGGGTGGTTCCAGCCGAGGCGAGCGGTTTTCCTCGTGGCTACGAGGATGCGCGCCGGAAGATTACGAAACCATCTGCTGGCAAACAATTCACGGGTTGTGGGCTCTGTCCGCCGGAGGTGTGTTCGGAGTCGGACCGGGGAGTTCGCGGGCGAAGTGGTCGTGGCTGCCTCACGCCGAGTCCGATTACATCTTCGCCATCGTCGGTGAGGAACTGGGAATGGTGGGCGCGATCGCCTTGATTGCGCTATTCCTCGCCCTCGCCGTGACGTTGATTCGTTTGGTGCGCCAGTTTCCGCAACCGCTAACTCGAGTGCTCATCGGCGGAGTTTTCGTCTGGGTTATCGGCCAGGCATTCGTCAACATCGCGGTCGTTCTGAATCTTCTGCCGGTTCTTGGCGTCCCGCTTCCCTTCATTTCATCGGGCGGGTCCGCTCTTCTCGCCATCATTCTCGCGATCGGTGTCGTCATCAGTTGTGTGCGCCACGAGGAGCGTTACGGGTGACCGTCTTCCTTCTCGCGGGTGGCGGAACCGCTGGTCACGTCAATCCCCTGTTGGCAACGGCCGATGCGATTCGGGCGCGTGAACCCGCAGCGACAATAATCGTCCTGGGCACGGCGGAAGGCCTCGAAGCGCGGCTTGTGCCAGAGCGAGGATATGAATTGGTCACCATCGAGCGTGTGCCGTTCCCTCGACGCCTGTCGATGTCCGCGCTGCGCTTTCCGTGGCGTTTTGCCAGGGCTGTCCGACAGGTGCGGGCACTCATTGCGCGTCGCGAAATCGAGGTCGTTGTCGGATTCGGCGGATATGCCGCCGCTCCGGCCTATCTCGCCGCGCGGCGCGCAGGCATTCCACTGGTGGTTCACGAGGCGAACGCACTGCCCGGAATTGCCAATCGACTGGGTTCGCGATTGACGGACCACACGGCTGTCACGTTCGAGGGGACCCCCCTCCGAAACGCCGTCCGAACGGGAATGCCGATTCGGTCCGAGATCGCCCGGCTCGACCGCACGGCTGGCCGTAGTGTGGCCATCGCTCACTGGGGTCTCGACTCTCGTCGGCCTGTTGTGCTCGTGACGGGCGGTTCGACGGGAGCAGCCCGAATCAACTCGACCATCGTGAATTCGATTAACGAGATTGTGGCGGCGGGGTGGCAGGTAATCCACACGGTCGGCGAGTCCCGCGACTTTGTCGATCCGCACGTCGCGGGGTATCACCCTATGCCCTACTGCGATCGCATGGACTTGGCGCTTGCCGCCGCTGACCTGGTGATTGCCCGATCGGGCGCGGCGACCGTCTCGGAACTCGCCGGACTCGGAATTCCCGCGGTATTTGTCCCGTACCCGGTCGGAAACGGTGAACAAGAACTCAACGCCCGCGGCAGCGTGAGCGCGGGTGGCGCAATAATTTGCGCCGACAAAGACTTTTCACCGGAATGGATTCGGACGTCGCTGATTCCCCTTCTGGGCGATGCCCCGCGTCGAGCCGACATGGCCCGTCGAGCAGCCAACGCGGGAATTCGCGACGGCGCGGATCGCCTCGCTGCGATGGTGCTCGCGGTCGCCACGACATCGCGGGGTTAGGGTGTATTCGTGATTGCCCCTGATCTTTTCGCCGAACTTCCGGACAATCTCGGGCGAGTCCACTTCATCGGAATTGGTGGCAGTGGAATGAGTGGAATCGCGCGGATGTTTGTCGAACGCGGGGTTTCGGTGTCCGGTTCCGATCGGGCGGATTCGGCGACCGTGAAGGCGCTGCGTGCCATCGGAGTCCCGATCCAGATCGGTCACGACCCCGTCGCCGTTCAGGAAGCGGACACCGTGGTGGTCACGGGTGCCCTGTGGACGGACAATCCCGAATATCAGTGGGCAATCGCGAACGGAATTCGGATCCTTCACCGTTCGAATGCGCTGAACTGGCTTGTTCGGGAATCCCGAGTTGTGGCCGTGGCCGGAGCGCACGGAAAAACAACGTCAACGGCGATGATCGTCACCGCACTTCGGGCGGTCGGACGTGACCCGTCCTTCGTCAACGGGGGAGTGCTTGCGGACCTCGGCGTGTCCGCAGGGTCCGGTGCCGATTCAGAGTTCATCATCGAAGCGGATGAGTCGGATGGGTCTTTCGTGATGTATCCGACGGCACTGGGGCTCATTACGAATATCGATTCGGATCACCTGGACCACTACGGTTCGGAATCCGCGTTCGAGGACGCGTTTGTTGCCTTCGCAAACGGGTGCAGCGAGAGCGTGGTGGTTTCCGGTGACGACCCCACGATAGTGCGACTCATGCCTCGGTTTACCCGTCCGATCGTCACGTTTGGCCAATCGGAGGGCCTGGATTTCCGGGTTGCGGACATACGGTCCACGGCAGACGGAGTCTCGGCGCGAATTTTTCACGCGGGTGAGGTCGGCGAGCTCCGACTCGCCGTCGCGGGTGCGCACAACGCGGTCAATGCCACCGGCGCAGTTGCGGTGCTCGTGTCGCTGGGGGTGCCCTTCGGACAGGCGTGTTCGGCACTCGAGCAATTTCGGGGAACCGGCCGGCGATTTGAACTCCACGGAACGGTGCGTGGTGTTCGGGTTTATGACGATTACGCCCACCATCCGCGAGAAGTCCGTGCGGCGTTGGACACGGCGCGAAGTGTCGTCGGTGCCGGTCGGGTCATCGCCGTACATCAACCGCATCTGTATTCACGCACTCGGGACATGGCCGCAGATTTTGCCCGCGAATATGAACGTGGCGCGGACTTCACTATCGTCCTCGACGTTTTCGGCGCGCGCGAAGATCCGATTGAGGGTGTCACGGGCGCGCTCGTGTCCGCCGCTTTCACTGACGTCGAACAGGTGCGATTCTGCCCTGATTGGTCAGAGGCAGCACACGTTGCAGCGGAATACGCGCGAGAGGGCGACATCATTATGACCCTGTCGTGCGGTGACGTCTATCGGATAATTCCCACCGTGCTCGCGGAGTTGGAGTTGGGGTGAGAAGACCGGATTTCCCCGGCCAACCGATGCCGCGGCGGCAATCGCGAGTGGCAGCCACTGTCGGCGTAACACGCAACGACAAGGTATCGCCGTCGCCTCAGCGATTCGACGACGACTCACATCGGTTCACCGCGCGGAGACGCCGCCGACGGTCCATTGTCATGATCAGTATCGGCACTCTGTTGGGCGTCGCGTTGCTCGTGACCGGGATTGTGATGTCACCCCTGCTGACGCTCACGACCATCGTGGTGAAGGGTCGGGACGCTGTTCCCGAAGACGTGATCGTCGGAGCCGCAGCGGACCAGATTGGGCAGCCGCTCGCCGCGATAAACTTCGACGCCATCAGGGACCGCCTAAGCACTGTTCCGCGGATTCAATCGTTCGCGACGGAACTTCAACCGCCGCACACTCTCGTGATTCGGGTTGTTGAGCGACAGGCCATTGGCGTTTTGGTGGCGGACGGTGGTTGGACGGTTGTCGATGTTGCGGGTGTTGTCATCGATACGCAGGACATCAAGCCGCCACGTCTACCCGAGATTGATGTTCCCACCACCTCCGACCGCGGCTTCGCGGCAATCGCCGAGACGCTCGCATCCTTCCCCTCATCGGTCCGTCACGGTATCGCGGTTATCTCCGCAACGACACGGGACAGCGTGCGTTTTGAGCTTCGTGGCACAGGGCACCAGATCATTTGGGGGTCGCCGAATGACTCGCTGTTGAAGTTGTCGGTGATGGAGCGAGCGTTGGAGGTGGCGAACGCGCGATTCGGACGCTACGAAATCGACGTTTCGGCCCCCGACAACATCGTTCTTCAACCCATTTCTTAGAATGCGACACGCCGACCGCGTTGCGCGGTATGGCGCAAAGCCGTGACTACCGTGTGGGAGCCCGAAAGGGTCGAAATAGTCTCGACTTCAAGTTGAGCCTGAACGTTGGAGGAAGCCATGGCATCCGCAAGCAACAATTTCCTAGCCGTCATTAAAGTTGTCGGCGTGGGTGGCGGCGGCGTCAACGCGGTGAACCGCATGATCGACGGTGGTGTCAAAGGTGTCGAGTTCATCGCGGTCAACACCGACGCGCAGGCGCTTCTCAACAGCGACGCGGACGTCAAGCTCGACGTCGGTCGGGAACTCACCCGCGGGCTGGGTGCGGGCGCCGATCCCGAAATTGGTCGTCGCGCAGCCGAAGACCACGCAACGGAAATCGAAGAGAGCCTCACGGGTGCGGATCTGGTGTTCATCACGGCGGGCGAAGGGGGCGGTACCGGTACGGGCGGAGCCCCGGTCATCGCTCGTATCGCCAAGTCAATCGGCGCGCTCACCATCGGAGTGGTCACCACTCCTTTCGGGTTCGAAGCTCGTCGCCGGCGCGAACAAGCCGAGGCCGGCGTGGAAAGACTGCGCACTGAAGTGGACACCCTCATTGTCGTGCCGAACGAACGACTGCTGCAATTGGCCGATCCCAGTGTCTCCGTCACGGAGGCATTCGCCATCGCCGACGAGGTGCTGCTGTCGGGCGTGCAGGGCATCACCAACCTCATCACCAACCCGGGGCTCATCAACCTCGACTTCGCCGATGTTCGGAGCGTTTTGTTGAACGCGGGAACGTCACTGATGGGCGTCGGGAGTGCGCGCGGTGCAGAACGCGCGATCAAAGCGACAGAGATGGCCATCGCGTCACCGATGCTCGATCAGACAATCAACGGTGCGCACGGAGTGTTGCTGTCCTTCCAGGGTGGCTCCAACCTGTCCATGGTTGAAGTGAGCGAAGCGGCCTCTCTCATCACCGGTGTCATTCACCCCGAAGCCAACTACATCTGGGGAATGTCAATCGACGACACTCTCGGCGATGAAGTCCGTGTCACCGTCATCGCCGCAGGATTCGATGAGCGTGACACCGTGCGGGTCGACCGAACAGGTTCCGTGGACTCGTTCCAGACGCTGGACGAGGAACTGGA
>CAMDKN010000071.1 GCA_945901035.1 Gulosibacter massiliensis
GCCGATTCGGTCGAAACCGTCGTCCAAGCAGAGCGACTCGACGGAACGGTTCTCTTGGCAGGGTGTGACAAGTCGATTCCCGGCATGTTGATGGCGGCGGCGCGCCTTGATCTGGCGAGCGCTTTCCTTTACGCCGGATCCATCGCGCCCGGCTGGGTAAAGTTGTCGGACGGCACCGAAAAAGACATCACCATCATCGATTCCTTCGAAGCGGTCGGTGCGGTCAAAGCCGGAAAAATGAGCGTCGAAGACGCGCGCCGAATCGAGTGTGCGTTCGCCCCGGGCGAGGGCGCCTGCGGCGGAATGTATACGGCGAACACGATGGCGTCGGTCGCCGAAGCCCTCGGAATGAGCCTTCCCGGATCGGCGTCACCCGCGTCCTACGACCGCCGCCGCGACAACTTCGCGCACCTCTCGGGCGAGGCCGTTGTCGGCATGCTCGACCGCGGGCACACCGCGCGGGACGTTCTCACCATCAAGGCTTTTGAAAACGCCATTGCCATCGCGATGGCGTTGGGGGGCTCGACGAATGTGGTGCTTCACCTGCTCGCCATCGCGAACGAAGCGGAAGTGCCATTGACGCTCGCCGACTTCAACAGAATTGGAGCGAAGGTTCCCCACCTCGGCGACCTCAAACCCTTCGGCAAATACGTGATGAACGACGTGGACCGCCGCGGGGGTCTTCCCGTGTTGATGAAGGCTCTGGTTGACGCGGGACTCATGCACGGCGACGCGCTGACAATCACCGGAAAGACAATGGCGGAAAACCTCGCCGAGATGAACCTCGACGCCTTGGACGGCGAAGTCCTTCGAACCCTCGACAACCCGATTCACGCAACCGGCGGCATCACGATTTTGGACGGAACCTTTGCCCCGGAGGGTGCCGTCGTGAAAACCGCGGGATTCGACGCCGCGACGTTCGAGGGACCGGCGCGGGTGTTCGAACGCGAGCGCGCGGCGATGGACGCGCTGACCAACGGCGAGATCGTCGCCGGCGATGTCGTCGTGATTCGCTACGAAGGCCCCAAGGGCGGTCCGGGAATGCGCGAAATGCTCGCAGTGACCGCCGCAATCAAGGGCGCGGGACTCGGCAAAGATGTATTACTGTTGACGGACGGACGATTCTCAGGCGGCACAACCGGACTGTGCATCGGCCACGTAGCTCCCGAAGCAGTGGACGCAGGTCCCATTGCCTTCGTGCGCGATGGTGATCTGATACGGGTCGATATCGCAGCTCGGAGCATCGACTTACTCGTCGATGAAACCGAGTTGGAGGCGCGCCGCGCTGGCTGGTCGCCTCTTCCGCCGCGTTATACCCGCGGTGTTCTGGCGAAATATTCGAAGCTCGTGAAATCGGCTGCCCTCGGCGCCGTGACCGGCTAACCCCACCGTTGCTCGAGAAGGAGAACGTCATGGTCACCCCGACCGCACCACCGAAAACCGGCGAGCCGCCGATGATGACCGGCAGCGGAGCGCTGCTCAAGTCACTCGAGATTCTCGGCATCACCGATGTTTTCGGGCTCCCCGGTGGCGCCATCATGCCGTTTTATGACGAGTTGATGTCGCAGACCGCGATTCGGCACATTCTCGTTCGCCACGAACAGGGCGCGGGTCACGCGGCGGAGGGATACGCCCTCGCCAAGGGACAGGTCGGCGTGTGCATTGCAACGAGCGGACCGGGCGCGACGAACCTTGTCACCGCCATCGCCGACGCGCACATGGACTCGATTCCGATGATTGCGATTACAGGCCAAGTCTTCTCGACCCTGATGGGAACCGACGCGTTCCAAGAGGTTGACATCGTCGGCATGACGATGCCCATCACCAAACACTCGTTCCTGCTGACGAAGCCGGAAGACGTTCCCGGAGTGGTCGCAGCGGCGTACCACATCGCGACCACCGGTCGGCCCGGACCCGTGCTCATTGACATCACGAAAGACTGTCAGCAAAACTCGGCGCCGTTCGTCTGGCCCGACAAGGTCGAATTGCCCGGGTACAAGCCCGTCCAAAAAGCGCACGGCAAACAGATTCAGGCCGCGGCCGAGATGATCGCCCAGGCCGAGCGACCCATTTTTTACCTGGGTGGCGGAACCCTCCGCGCCAATTCGCAAAAAGAATTGCTCAAACTGGTCGAGGCGGTGGGCGCTCCGGCAATCACCACCCTCACGGCGCGCGGAATCCTGTCCGACAAGCACCCACAAAACCTCGGGATGCCGGGGATGCACGGTTCGGTGCCCGCGGTTCTCGGGTTGCAAGAGAGCGACCTGCTGATTGTGCTCGGTGCGCGATTTGACGACCGCGTGACCGGAAAAGTCAGCGAATTCGCCCCCGGTGCAAAGGTCATTCACGTGGACATCGACCCCGCTGAAATCGGAAAGATTCGCGAGGCGGACGTCCCCATCGTCGGCGACGTGCGCGAGGTGATTCTTGACCTTCTGCCCGAATGGGCCAAGGTGAAGAAAACCGCGAAACCGCTCACCGCGTGGTGGGAGCGGCTGAACTACCTGCAGGACAGCTTCCCGCTCGGATTCACCGACCTGGACGACGGGCTTCTCGCCCCGCAGGGCATCATTCAAAAAATCGGTCAGATGTCGGGTCCGGAGGCGATCTATGCGTCCGGTGTCGGCCAGCACCAAATGTGGGCCGCACAATTCATCGAATACGAGCGGCCCGGTGCGTGGCTCAATTCGGGCGGAGCGGGAACGATGGGGTTCGCGGTTCCCGCGGCCATGGGCGCAAAAGTTGCTCAACCGGATCGAATCGTGTGGGCGATCGACGGAGACGGTTGTTTTCAGATGACCAATCAAGAACTCGCGACCTGCATCATCAACGACATCCCGATCAAGGTCGCGATCATCAACAACTCGTCGCTCGGCATGGTGCGCCAGTGGCAGACCCTCTTCTACGACGGTCGTCACTCCTTCACTGACCTCCAGCCGACGGAGGGCCCCGAGTTCATCCCCGATTTCGTGAAACTCGCCGAGGCTTACGGGTGTCTCGGCATCCGAGTTCGCGAGGAAGACGAAGTCGAACCCGCCATCAAACTCGCGCTGGAGACCAACGACCGGACCGTCGTCATCGACTTCATCGTGTCCCGCGAGGCGATGGTGTGGCCGATGGTTCCGCAGGGCGTGGGAAACTCGAACGTTCAGTACGCCCGCGACCGTGCCCCGAGCTGGGACGAGGAGTAAGCCATGACTCACCACGTTCTGTCTCTGCTCGTCGAAGACAAGCCGGGGCTCTTGACGCGCGTCGCGGGACTTTTCGCGCGTCGCGGCTACAACATCCATTCACTCGCGGTGGGAACCACCGAGGTCGAGGGGCTTTCGCGCATCACTCTCGTCATCGATGTCGCCGACTCGCCGCTCGAACAGGTCACCAAACAACTCAACAAACTCATCAACGTTCTGAAAATTGTCGAGTTGGAGCCCGGACAGTCCGTTCAGCGCGAGCACATGCTCGTCAAAGTCCGCATCGACCAGAGCACGCGCAGTCAGATTTTGGAGGCGGTGAATCTGTTCCGGGCACGCGTTGTCGACGTCGCACCGGATTCGCTCGTGATCGAAGTCACCGGCGACACTCAAAAGATTTCCGCACTTCTCAAGGTGCTCGAGCCGTTCGGGATCAAAGAAATCGCCCAGAGCGGATTGCTGGCGATGGGTCGCGGATCGAAGTCCATCTCGGAACGTATTTTCAAAAACTCGTAATCGTTCGGTGCGGTTGCGCGCCGAAACACACAACAAGGAGAACACACATGACTGAAGTCGTCTATGAAAAGGACGCAGATCTTTCGATCGTCAAAGGAAAAAAGGTCGCCGTCATCGGCTACGGGTCGCAGGGTCACGCGCACGCGCAGAACCTTCGCGACTCCGGCGTCGAGGTGGTGGTCGGGCTGAAGCCCGATTCGAAGTCGATCGCGAAAGCGCTGGAGGCCGGATTCACGGTCCTTCCGACCGCCGAGGCGGCGAAGTGGGCGGACATCATTGTGATTCTCGCTCCCGACCAGTTCCAGCGCCACCTCTACAAGGACGATGTCCTGCCCAACCTCGGAACCGGAAAGACGCTGCTGTTCAGCCACGGTTTCAACATCCGCTTCGGGTACATCGAAGCCCCCGAGGGCGTCGACGTTATTCTCGTCGCACCGAAGGGTCCTGGCCACACCGTGCGCCGTGAATATGTGGCGGGTCGCGGAGTTCCCATCATCGCCGCCGTCGAGGTCGACGCGTCGGGCCACGCCTGGGACACCGCCTGGTCGTACGCCGCCGCCATCGGCGGACTGCGCGCTGGTGGAATCAAGACCACGTTCACCGAAGAAACCGAAACTGACCTCTTCGGCGAGCAAGCGGTTCTCTGTGGCGGAACGTCACAGTTGGTTCAGTACGGTTTTGAAGTCCTCACCGAAGCCGGCTACCAGCCCGAGATCGCTTACTTCGAGGTTCTGCACGAGCTCAAACTCATTGTCGACCTGATGTGGGAGGGCGGCATCGCCAAGCAGCGCTGGTCGGTTTCCGACACCGCCGAGTACGGCGACTACGTATCCGGACCCCGCGTGATCGACCCGTCTGTCAAAGAAAACATGAAGGCCGTCCTCGCGGACATCCAGTCGGGAGCGTTCGCGACTCGGTTCATCAACGACCAGGACAACGGCGCACCCGAATTCACGGCGCTCCGTGCCAAGGGTGAAAACCACCCGATTGAAGAGACCGGCCGGAAGCTCCGTGCGCTTTTCGCGTGGAAGCAGCAGGACGCCGATTACACCGATGGAAGCGCTGCACGCTAGCCATTACACGTCGCGCGAAACCCCGGGCTTCGGCTCGGGGTTTCGTCATTTACGCTGGGGGAGTGAGCGAAGAACTGCGCGACGAATCGCGCCGAAAAGTCGAAACCGTCACCTATGTCGTGTTCGGTGTGCTGTACGTTCTCGTCACGCTCCTGTGGTTGTGGGTGGCGCCGGCCAATCGGCCCGTCGACTCCGAGAGATTCGACCAGGCGATGCGTGCGTTCGGCGAATTCTTTGCTGTCGTCGCCGCGCCACTGTGGTTTTTCACGACGCTCAATCAATTCGAGTCGTTTCGTTCGCGCGTCGCGGTGTTGGCGCTGGGGCTGTGTCTGTTGATTCCTCTTCCGCTTTTTGTGGGGGTGTCCCCGCTGTGAGCCACGCCACCCCGCGCCGAGAATTGTCGGGTAACGCCGTCATTGTTGTCTTTTTTGCGTTCGTTTTTGCCTATCCGGTGTGGTCGGCAATCGGTAACCTGCTCGTCCTTCCGGACTTCTATGCCGTGCAACTGGGGGTGTCGTCCGACCGAGTTCCCTGGGCGTTGTTGTGGGCGGGCGTTATCGTCCCCGTTCTTGTCTTTGTCCTCGGTGTCGCGTTGGGGTGGCGACGAGGACCCGGTGCCGTTGCCCTCTTCCTCACGACAGGTTTTGCCCTCGTTTCGGCAATCAATTTGGATATCTTTGCGCTGTATTCCGAGTCGCGACTCCAACTCGTGGTGGACATTCTCACCAACGGCTGAAACGTCGTTCGCGCTAGACTGGGCGCACTGCCCCAACGTGTGTGGCGGACCCGTCCCGCGGTCGCACACCTGGACCGCCCGGCACCGACAAGGAAACAATTGTGGCCAAGCCCGTCGTTGTGATTGCCGAGGAACTCTCGCCCGCAACCGTCGACGCCCTGGGTCCGGATTTCGACATTCGACACGTCGACGGAACCGATCGGGCGGCGTTGTTGGCTGCCGTTCCCGGCGCAAAGGCTCTCTTGGTCCGTAGTGCGACTCTGGTGGATGCCGAGGTGTTGGCGGCAGGTTCCGAACTGGTCGTGGTGGCCCGCGCCGGAGTCGGCTTGGACAACGTCGATGTCAAGGGGGCGACCGCGGCGGGTGTGATGGTCGTC
The DNA here is from genome assembly GCA_945901035.1 of Gulosibacter massiliensis. Taxonomy (GTDB): domain Bacteria; phylum Actinomycetota; class Actinomycetes; order Actinomycetales; family Microbacteriaceae; genus MWH-TA3. The sequence goes on from CAMDKN010000071.1 coordinate 5,894, forward strand.
AACGCCCCGACGTCGAACGTGATTTCGGCTGCCGAACTGGCCATCGGCCACCTGTTGTCCCTCGCCCGGTTCATCCCCGACGCGAACGCGTCGATGAAGACCGGAGAGTGGAACCGCACCGCGTTCACCGGCGTCGAGTTCTTTGACAAAACCGTCGGAATTGTTGGACTGGGCCGCATCGGAGCCCTCGTCGCGGAACGCCTCGCCGGGTTCGGGGTTGACCTGATTGCCTTCGACCCGTTCGTTCCGCCGGCGCGAGCCCAGCAGTTGGGTGTCCAGATGGTGGAACTCGACGCGCTCATGGCTCGGTCGGATTTCATCACGATCCACATTCCGAAAACACCCGAGACCACGGGGTTGATTGGGGCGTCGCAATTCGCCGTCGCAAAAACGTCGCTTCGCATCGTGAACGCAAGTCGCGGCGGAATCATTGACGAGAACGCGTTGTTCGATGCGTTGTCCTCGAAGCGGATTGTGGGGGCTGCACTCGACGTGTTCGTGACCGAGCCGCCCACGAACTCGCCGCTCCTCGGTCTCGACAACATTCAGTTGACCCCGCACCTCGGCGCATCGACGCACGAAGCACAAGAAAAAGCGGGGGTGTCCGTCGCTCGCTCGGTCCGACTCGCCCTCGAGGGGGAACTGGTTCCCGATGCGGTCAATGTGGCGGGGGGTGTCATCGATCCGAGCGTCCGTCCCGGCCTTCCGCTGATGGAAAAACTCGGGCAAGT
>CAMDKN010000072.1 GCA_945901035.1 Gulosibacter massiliensis
CACAGCGGCAATCACGCTCGCGGCGAGGAAGGTTGTGCGACGATTCATGGTGTTACTCCGTCCAGTTCGGCGCGCTGGCGCCACATGTCAAGCGTCCCCGAATCAATCGCGAGACGCGCTTCGTTCGCTTCAGACGGCGTCACAACACCATCTGCCAAACCCTTTTCGATGTCACCGGCGACAAGCAATACCGCAGCCAACATCACACCTCGGGCCGAAACATCTGTGCCAAGATCTGCTGTCAAGATATCGTTACCTTCGATAACACTCATCGATTCACTCGGTACCGTCATGGCGCATCCCGCCACCGTTCCCGTGAAGATGGCAGCCAGTGCGAAAGCCGCTACTGCAGTGCGGTAGTTCATGGGAAACCTTTCCATTCGATTAGGACCACTCTAAAACGCGAAAATCCGGTCGTGGCGCGTTTTGGCTGAACCTTGGATAAATCTTGGATAAGTCAGTCGAGCAGGTCGTGAATCGCGATGATTTCATCCCGCGCAGGACCAACCCCGATCGCCGAAATGCGTGCGCCCGACATCGATTCAAGCGCACGAACGTAGTTCTGAGCGTTGACGGGCAGGTCCTCAAACCGGCGAGCACCCGAAATGTCTTCGGTCCAACCGGGAAAGTTCTCATAAATCGGGGTGGCGTGGTGGAAGTCGGATTGGTTCACAGGCATCTCGACAAAGCGAACACCGTCGACCTCGTAGGCCACACACACGGGGATTTCGGCGAGTCCCGTGAGAACGTCGAGCTTGGTCATGACGAAATCTGTGATGCCATTGATGCGCGCCGAATAGCGTGCGATCGGAGCGTCATACCAACCGCAGCGTCGGGGTCGCCCGGTCGTCGTGCCGAACTCCGCCCCAACGTGGCGCAGGCGTTCGCCTTCGTCGTTGTCCAGTTCGGTCGGGAACGGACCGGAACCGACGCGAGTCGTGTACGCCTTCACAATTCCGATGACCCGTGTGATGGCGTTCGGACCGATACCCGAACCCGTGGACGCACCGCCCGCGGTCGAGCTCGAGGACGTGACAAACGGGTACGTGCCGTGGTCGACATCGAGCATCGTCGCCTGGCCGCCCTCGAACAACACGGTCTTCCCCTCGGCAAGCGCCTCGTGCAACAACAGTGACGTGTCGCACACCATCGGGCGCAGCCGATCGGCGTAGGACAATAGTTCCTGGACGATGTCGTCGACCGGGATGGCTCGTCGATTGTAAATCTTGACAAGAAGGTGGTTTTTCAGGTCGAGGGCGCCCTCGACTTTTTGTCGCAGGATTCCCTCATCAAAGATGTCCTGAATGCGGATACCGATCCGATTGATTTTATCGGCATACGTTGGGCCGATTCCGCGACCCGTCGTTCCGATCTGGCGTTTTCCGAGGAAGCGTTCCGTCACCTTGTCGAGCGTGCGGTGATACGAGGTGATGACGTGGGCGTTGGCCGACACTCGAAGTTTCGACACGTCGATTCCGCGACTAGAGAGCGCATCGATTTCCTCGAACAAGACCTCGAGGTCGATGACAACGCCATTCGCAATGACCGGGGTCACGCCCTCCGTCAAAATCCCCGAAGGCAACAGGTGTAGAGCGTACTTTTCGTTACCGATGACAACGGTGTGCCCCGCGTTGTTTCCCCCGTTGAATTTCACAACGTGGTCGATGCGACCCGCAATGAGGTCGGTGGCTTTGCCCTTGCCCTCATCACCCCACTGGGCACCAACAATCACGACGGCGGGCATGCGAATCCTTTGTTTGGGCAACCAGCCCAGTCTACCGTTTGGCCGTGACGTGTTCCCGAATCCAGGCGTGCATCACTATCGCGGCAGCAGCGGAGGCGTTGAGCGACCGGGTCGATCCGAACTGTTCGATTTCGACGACGAGGTCACTTGCGGCGAGCGCCTCGGGTGAAAGCCCCGGTCCCTCCTGACCAAACAGCAAAACACATCGCTCGGGCAGGGACGTCGAGTCAATAGACACCGAGTTGACGACGTTGTCGACGCCCACCACGGTCAATTCGTGCGCCCGCGCCCACGCGAGGAAATCCTCGACCGTGGCGTGGTGGAGGACGTGCTGGTAACGGTCGGTGACCATCGCTCCGCGCTTGTTCCAGCGCCGTCGCCCGACAATGTGCACCGTGTTCGCGAGGAACGCGTTCGCGGTTCGCACGATCGACCCGATGTTGAGGTCGTGTTGCCAGTTCTCGATGGCGACGTGAAAATCGTGGCGCTTGGAATCGAGGTCCGCGACAATCGCATCCATCGTCCAGTAACGGTATTCGTCGATGACGTTGCGGGTATCCCCGTTTTCTAATAGCTCGCGATCAAACTTCGGGTCCGTCGGGCGCTCACCGTTCCACGGGCCGACGCCGTGTGTGGTGAGTTCGGGTGTCTTGGCATCCCGTCCCTTTTCCGTCACTCTGTTAACTTAGGGGAATGACCGAGACCCACCTCGTCCAGGGCGACAACCTCGACCTCTTGAGAACACTCCCCGACGCGATGTTCCAGGTTGTCTATCTGGATCCTCCGTTCAACACCGGTCGGCGCCAGGAACGACAATCTCTAACCACCGTGCGGGCCGAGGGCGGTTCGCGGACGGGGTTTGGGGGCGCACGCTACGACACGGTCAAAGGCGCCCTGTACGGGTATGACGACGCCTTCGAGGACTATTGGGAGTTTTTGGAACCCCGACTGATCGAAGCCCATCGAGTCTTGGCCGACAGCGGGACTCTGTATCTGCACCTCGACTACCGCGAAGCGCACTATGCGAAGGTCGCGCTGGACGCGCTGTTCGGTCGAGACAGCTTTCTCAACGAAATCATTTGGGCGTACGACTATGGCGCGCGCGCGACCAAACGTTGGCCGACCAAACACGACACGATCCTTGTCTACGTGAAGAATCCCGCGACGTATTTTTACGACTCAATCGAAGTCGACCGAGAACCGTACATGGCGCCGGGGCTGGTGACACCCGAGAAAGTCGCGCGCGGCAAATTACCCACCGACGTGTGGTGGCACACCATCGTGTCCCCGACCGGCAAGGAAAAGACGGGGTATGCGACCCAGAAGCCGCTCGGAATCCTGCGGCGGATCATCGCCGCGTCGAGCCGACCAGGCGACTGGGTTTTGGACCCATTTGCGGGCAGCGGGACGACGGGTGAGGCCGCCGCGACGCTGAATCGCAACGTTGTTCTGTTCGATCAGTCGGACGACGCTATCGCGGTGATGGAGGAACGGCTCGGGGTCAGTCGCTCGGCGTCGCTTCCGGAGTGGGTTCACCCGACTGCGTCATGAGTGATCCCGCAATCGACGCATCGAGCGGTGTCGCGCTGGTTCGCGACGCGAAACAGTAGTACCGCGTGTCTCCGGAGTCCCACGCCACGGAGGACGCCGGGTACGCCGCCGAGATCTGCAGGTCGGTGATTTTCTTTGCGGCAGACAGGTCGAGAACGCCCTCCCGCGAGCACGCGGCGAGCGCCGCTTTCCCGATTCGCTAATCTCCGGGGTAGGACGGGTAGGTGCCGTCCACGGCGAGGTTTCCGGCGTAGACGAGCTGCGCCGCGTGGGAAGTCGCGCAATCGACCACCGTAAACGTCTCGGCCCACGCGTCCACGAACGGATCGAGGCATTCCCCTCCGAACAGTTCGCCGAACGGATAGTCACCCGGCGGTTGTGTTGCGGTGGGAAGAGCCGGGGCTGCCGTTTCGGTCGGCTCCGGGGTCGCGGCGGGTGTTGCGACAATTCCCCCCACAACCCACGCACCACCCATCACGAAGGCAACGAGAATTCCACCTACGGTCAACAACAGCCTCTGGCGGAACTTCGCCTGATCCTGAGGAGTGGATTCGCGCGGTGTCTTTTCGGACCGCATGGCCTTCGCGCCGCGAGGCGACCCTGGGACGGGCGGGCTGACTAGCGGAATCGTGGCGGCGGACGGTTCGGTTGACGCAAACATCTGATTGAGCTGGTCCACACCGGAGTTCTCGTTCGCGCTCGAATTGGGTGTTGGCGCATTGACGGGAGGCGCGGCCGCCGGTGCGGCAGCGGGTTTGACCACTTCAGGAATGTCGGTAGGAGGGAGGTCAACGGCGTCGAGCGCTTCCGTCGGCGGGTAATCGGTGGCGACGGACGGCAGCGGTCGGTCGAGCGGCACAACCGGCTCGAACGCGGTGACCGGCGGCATGTTGTCGGTTTCAAAATCGAGGTCGAGGTCGTGGCGTCGTCCAGAATCCGACGCGGGTGCCGGTGGAACCGTTGGGGTTTCACTAGCGGGGGTCAAACCCGCGAACGGGTCGATGACAGGTCGGCTGGTGTCCGACGCCGTGCCGTTGTCGCCGCGAGCAGCGCGATCGAACGCATCGCGAAGCCAATCGACATCGTCGCCGTTGTTGTTTTCGTTGTCTTTGTCGTTCGCGGTCATGCATCCAACCCTAAATCGCTGAGCGAAATGGCGGCGCGGTATTCGTATCCCGCCGCCTCGATGATTTCCTTTGCCCCCGTGTCGCGATCGACGACGACGGCGACGGCGACCACAATCGCGCCCACCTTTTCTAGTGCCGCGGCGGCGGCGAGCGGCGAGCCACCCGTCGTGGACGTGTCCTCCAGAACGATGACGCGCTGGCCCTCAAGGTCCGGGCCTTCCACCTGTTTGCCGCGACCGTGGTCTTTGGGCTCCTTGCGGACGACGAATGCGTCGTAATTCTTGCCTTTGAGAACACCGCGATGCAGGACAGCCGACGCAATCGGGTCGGCGCCCATCGTCAATCCACCCACTGCGGCGATGTCCGGGATATCCGCGATGAGGTCGACCATGACATCACCGATGAGAGGCGCGACGCGGTGATCGAGGCTGACCTTACGCAGGTCGATGTAATACGTCGCTTTCCTGCCACTCGTCAGCGTGAAATCACCGAAAAACACCGCGTTGTCTTTGATGAGAGACGCGAGTCGGGTGCGGTCGTCGGTCATTCCCCCAGCCTATCGAACGCCTAAACTCGCTCTCGTGCGCATTGCAACGTGGAACATCAACTCGATCCGAACCCGTGTCGACCGGGTCGTCGAGTGGTTGACCGCCAGTGACATCGATGTGCTTGCGTTGCAGGAAACGAAATGTCGCGACGACCAGTTCCCGAGGGCCTCGCTCGAGGACGCCGGGTACGACATTGCCTGTCACGGTTTGAGCCAGTGGAACGGCGTCGCGTTCCTCTCCCGACTGCCGATGAAGGACATCACGATCGGTTTTGACGGGATGCCCGGCTTCGCCAAAGACCACGAAGGCGATGACCCGCCCCTCGAGGCCCGGGCGCTGGGGGTGACGGTTGACGGTGTGCGGCTGTGGAGCCTGTACGTTCCCAACGGCCGGTCGCTCGACGACCAGCACTTCGACTACAAGCTGCGCTGGTTGGAAGCCCTTCGTGCGGCGACCGCGACCGAGATGACAACGCGTGCCCAGCTCGCGTTGATGGGGGATTTCAACATCGCGCCGTTCGACGCCGACTGTGGCGACCCGCGGATGGTGCCGGGGCTCTCGACCCACATCTCGCCGGTCGAACGGGAATCGTTCGCCCGATTCGAGGCGATGGGCCTGACGGACTGTGTTCGCCCGACGGTTCCGACCGGATTCACCTACTGGGACTACAAAAACCTCGCGTTCCCGCGGGACGAGGGGCTGCGCATTGACTTCATTTTGGGTTCGCCCGCATTCGCGACTGCGGTGTCCGATGCCTACATCGACCGCGACCAGCGAAAGGGCGAACAGCCCAGCGATCACGTGCCCGTCGTCGTCGAGATTGGCGGGGACGCCGAAGACGACGACCGCCCGATGTTCTGGTGAGCGGAAAACGGCACAATAGAAACGTGACTCCTCGCGAAAGGAACTGAGAACGTGGCACTGGATCCCGACGATGTTCGTGGCGTCTGTGACTACATGAACGATTCGTCCATGGCGGACAACATGCGGTTCATGGTCGAAAAGCTCGCGGACGCCGAGGTCGACTCAACCGTCCTCCTGGTCGACATCACCGAGGAACACGGCGTTTTTTCCATCGAGAAGGACGGAGAGACCCGCGAGGTTTCCCTCGCGTGGCCGTTCACCGTCACCAACCGCGGCGACATGAAGTCGGCGCTGTTCGGTCTGCTCGACCGCGCCCTGCTCGGTTGACCCGAGCCGCAGCGCGACGCAGAAGCGGGTGGCTAGACCCCGCGCACGACCTCGGACAGCGGCTTGCGCTCGCGCGGACCGGTTTCGGCTTCGCGACGGTCTTCCGGCAAACGGTTCGGGTCGCCCAGTTTTCCGACCGCGATGAGCGACACAATCTCGTGCGGTGCGGTCACTCCGAGCGCAATGGTCAGGGCATCGATGTCGAACCCGCCCATCTGGTGGGTGAAGTGGCCGTCGGCGGTCGCCTGAATGGTGAAGTGGGCAACGGCTTGCCCGAGGTCGTAACGCGCATAGGCGTTGTCCCGTCCCGACGCGGTCAACGTGTTGGTGACCGTCACCACGAGCGCACCGGCGTCCGGGGCCCAGCCCGCGTTGAATCCGCTGAGGTCTTGGGTGATTTTCGCGAAAATCTCGTCACCGCGGTAACCCACGATGAAC
>CAMDKN010000073.1 GCA_945901035.1 Gulosibacter massiliensis
CCACCGCATCGGCACTGACCTCGCTCATGACGGGCGTGGATCCCGGTCTTTCGGGCATGGTCGGATACGCAATTCGCGATCCGGACTCGGGACTCGTTGTCAATCAACTGTCCGGTCTTGATTCGCTGGACATTCCGTCGTGGCAACCCGTTCCGACTCTGTGGGAACTCAATGCCGACATCCCGTCGGTGATTGTGTCGTCGCCGCGCTACCGTGATTCCGGGCTCACCCGGGCAATCCTTCGGGGCGCCCCCTATGTCAGCGCGAAGAGCAATGACGATCGTCTTCGCGCGGTCGACGAATTTTTCGCCGAGAACCGTTCCGGCGTCGTGTACGTCTACATCCCCGAACTCGACATGGCCGCCCACGCCTCGGGGGTGTCGTCCGACCAATGGATCCGGCGGCTCGAGGAACTCGACGGTTTCATCTCCGAGGTATCGACCCGAGTCCAGCCGCGTGACGGGCTGTTGGTCACGGCGGACCATGGAGTGATTGATGTGCCGCCCAGCCGACATCTGCTCGTACCCGCGGATTCCGCGTTACTCGACGGTGTGGTGGTGGGCGGGGAGCCCCGTTTCCTGCATCTCTACAGCGACGAACCGGCTCGGACTTTCGCACTCTGGAGTGAATCGGAAGGGTCGCGGTCGCACGTGGCAACCCGAGATGAGGCGATTGCGGCGGGCTGGTTCGGCACCGTCGCCGATTTTGCACGGCCGCGAATCGGCAATGTGCTGGTCACCCCGCGCACTGAATCCGTCTACTACATCGACGGGGTGGCCTCGGCTCAATCGCTAGCGATGGTCGGCCAGCACGGAGGGCTGAGTCGTGCCGAGACGCTCGTGCCGATCCTGCGTGGCGGGGTCTACGGCTAGTTAGGCGTCGTCCGGCCTCGTGCCAAACACGATCTCGTCCCACGTGGGCATGGCCGCGCGTTGGCGACGCGAGCGGCTCGGAGTCGGGTCAACAAAAACTTCGGGTTCGACAGGGGGAACGTCTGTGCTGTCGGAGACCTGTGTCGCTGGGACATCGTCCGGTGCCACGGGGGAATCATCGGGAACTTCGAGCATGTCGGGTGTGATGATGGGGATGGAACCGGTTGACGGGTGGGACGCAATCGCGTCGCGTCGGTCACCACGCCGCCGTTCCATTTCATCCACGAGATCGATGGGTGCCGCGGGTTGGATCGATGCCACAACGGACTCGACGTCGATCACAATCGACGAGTTCTGTGGCACGGGTTGCACTCCGTCGGCAGCGGCCTCGTCGGCGGTATCCGTTGACTGAGAGGGAGTCGTCTTCACCGGCGGAATCGGCTCAAATTCGCCGCTGTCGAACCGCGTCAGAGGTTTCGAGGGCATGACTCGAAGCGGAGGGAAGAGCGTGGCATCGGCGGAGTCGGACCGCGAGATCCGAATCGCGACCGCGTTCGACGGAACGAGGGTCATCTTGCGCGGGTCGAACGACCAGGTCGCATCCTCTTCGGCAGAGCCGACCAGACAACGCGCGCCAACCACCCACACGTCGTCAATGCGATACGCCTGCCACCCGGTGACCGCGCCACCCTGTTCGACGATTCGCGCATTGATTTCGGCCCCAAACGTCGAATCCGTTCCGTTTCCGACCACCGGTACGGACAGCGCGCGCTCCAGAACGAAGGCGAGTTCCGCCGCGATGGGCGATTCGAATCGCGCGATGTGCTCGGCACTGCTTCCCGTCCTCGCCGCAACGTCGTCCACGGAAAGACCGGAACGCAGCAGGGCTTGGATTTCTTTGGGAGAGACCGGCGCGGTCGATTGTGACGAAGGCGAGACGCTGAGTTGAGCGCGAATCGAACCGTTGAGGGGGATGAAAAAGCGTTGACCATCGCGGGACACCGCGACAAATCCGTCGCGTGTCACCTCGATGATTGTCAACTCTTCCACCGCAGCTCCTTTGTCGGTCTTGTTAGGTGAGAATACCGCTGTCGCGACACGTTCGCGCCGAACCTCGCGAGTGAGTTTGCTTTTCGCGCTAAAGTGTCGCAAACTATCGCCGCGAGCACGGCACACGAAAGGTTTCTCTCACAAACATGGCTACCGATTACGATTCCCCACGCAAGGGCGAAGAAGACCACGAATCGCTGCAGGCGCTTCAGGAGCGCGTGCCCGAACCGCGACCCGGCGATGTGTTGGACGATGCGGATAATCCCGACAGCCTCGAGATGAGCGGCCAGGACTTGGCGAGCATGGAATTGGACGTCATTGTCGTTCCACCCCAGGCCGATGAGTTCACCTGCATGTCGTGTTTTCTCGTGAAGCACCGTTCACAAATCGCGAAGGAAAACAAGTCCGGCGCGTTCTGCTCGGAGTGCGAAGGCTAAGACTTCCCTAACGCCCCCGCGAGTTTTTCGGGATGACGCGTGGTCACGTACCACGACGGCGTCGGATCAGCGGGATCGTTGATCGAGATCACCACACCGGTGGGAATCCAGGCACGTATCAGTTTCCACGTTCGCGCGTCGGCGATGGCCTCTGGGCGTTCGGCCTCGGTCACGGGGCGGACGTCGCCCAGAAATGTCCGGTCGATTGTGGCTCGTCCCGCTCGGAGGGTGGTGTCGGTGACGACGATTCGCGGCGCCCGCACGACAAAAATGACGAGCGCAATCGAATAGAACAGCCCGGCGGAAATCAACCCACCGACGATCGACAACGGAGCGATCATCCCGAACCCCATCGGAATCAGAATCAGCAGCGCGATGTGAAACAGCCAGCTCGGCGTGAGGGATTCTGTGTAACGAATCATGTGACCATTCGACCATGTATTACCCTGAACTAATGACACCCGAGGTCCTCATCATTGGAACACCACCGAAGTACGCCCGTCCCGGCGACGCGGGGGCGGACCTTGTCGCCACTCGCGGGGTCACCCTCGCTCCGGGCGAGCGCGCCACTATTCCGACCGGTGTGTCGATTGCTCTTCCCGACGGTTATGTCGGTTTCGTCATGCCGCGCTCGGGTCTGGCGTCGAAATACGGCATCGGTCTCGTCAATTCGCCCGGCACTATCGACGCCGGCTATCGCGGGGAGATTTCGGTCGTCGTCATCAACACCGACGCGACGTCGTCGTTCGTCATCGACACGGGCGACCGAATCGCACAATTGGTTATTCAGCCCGTCGTCCAGGCCCGATTTATCCCGGTGACCGAACTGCCCGGATCCGCTCGTGGCGCGGATGGATTTGGTTCGACCGGACAGGCGGGAAGTGCATCGTGAACGAAAAGAGCGCAGCAGCGGATCGTGAGATTACGGGGCCGTTTGACAGCTCGGAAGTAAGCGCGGTCCAGCCGTTCATTGACCTCGGTGCGATAAAGATAACACCCCGCAGTGGACTTCAATTGCGTCTGGACATCGAAGAAGCGACGAAGCGTCTGGTTGCGGCAACGCTCGAGATCGACGGGTCGGTCCTTCAGGTGCAAGTCTTCGCCGCTCCTCGGTCAGCGGGTCTGTGGAACGAGATTCGAGCGCAGGTCGCCGACCAGGTGTCCAAGCAGGGCGGCTCGGCGAAACACGTTGTGGGAGTGTTCGGACCGGAACTTCGCGCCTCGGTCCCAACCGCGGACGGTTCCCGACGCGAGGTTCGCTTCGTCGGGGTTGACGGACCGAGGTGGTTTCTCCGCGGTGTCATTTCCGGTCCCGCGGCAACGGAACCCGGCCGCGCGGCCATCATCGAGGATGTCTTTCGCTCCATCGTGGTGAATCGCGGTTCGGAACCGCTGGCACCGCGCGACCTCTTGACACTTCGCGTGCCGGCACAACCGGGGACACTGGCGTGACGCACTTCCCCAATTCGTCCGCGTCGGCAATCCGGTCAATCGCCACTGGTGACAAACCGACAGCGGCAAGCCTCTTTTCCGCCATCGGAGGTGTCCGTGGAGTTATCGAATCAACCGCGCCTGGTTTCATCTTTCTCCTCGTGTTCACGTTCACCGAGGACCTCTTCCCGTCCGTCGTCGCCCCCGTGGTGGTCGCGCTTCTTATCCTGTTCACGCGCATGATTCAGCGGATCCCCGTCTTGCCGGCTATTTCGGGAGGCATCGGAATAGCGCTGAGTGCGGGCTATGCGCTGTGGACCGGAAAGGCCGAAGACAATTTCATCGGCGGTTTCATCATCAATTCGATTTCCCTCTCGGTGATGCTGGGGTCAATCCTCTTTCGCCGCCCGTTGATCGGGGTAATCACCAATCTGTTCGCCACCGACAACCCGCTCCGGGACAGCCCGATTGTGCGCCGTGCGGCCTACATCGCGACGCTGGCCTGGGTTGGATTTTTCGCACTTCGCCTCGTCGTGCAAGTGCCGCTGTATCTCGCGGGAGCGACCGGTGCGCTCGCCGCTACCAAGTTGCTGATGGGGGTCCCGCTGTATTCCGCGATGTTGTGGGTGACCTGGCTCATGATGAGGTCGGCGCTCTCGTCGCCCGCGCCGACACGGACCGCTGCGGGTTTAGACTAGAAACGTTGTCCCCTGTGAGGAGTCTTTTGTCGTGAGCATCAATTCGTTCGGTTCGCAGTCCACCCTGTCCGTTGGCGCTCGTGACTACACGATTTATCGATTGGATGCTGTTCCCGGCCACGAACGGTTGCCCTTCAGTCTCAAGATCTTGCTCGAAAACCTATTGCGCACGGAAGACGGCAAAAACATCACCGCCGAACAAATTCGCGCACTCGGTGATTGGGACCCCACCGCGGAACCCAACACGGAAATCCAGTTCACCCCGGCACGGGTCGTCATGCAGGACTTCACGGGTGTGCCGTGCATTGTCGACCTCGCAACGATGCGCGAGGCAGTGGCCGAACTCGGCGGAGACCCGGAGAAGATCAATCCGCTCGCACCGGCGGAACTCGTGATCGACCACTCGGTGATTGCGGATCTCTTCGGTCGCGAGGATGCGCTCGAGCGCAACGTCGAAATCGAGTACGAGCGCAACGGCGAGCGCTATCAGTTTTTGCGCTGGGGGCAGATGGCCTTCCAAAACTTCAAGGTTGTTCCGCCCGGGACGGGAATCGTTCACCAGGTGAACATCGAGAATCTCGCCAAGGTTGTCTATACCCGCGACGTCGACGGCCTCACCCTCGCGTTACCCGACACCTGCGTCGGCACCGACTCCCACACGACGATGGTCAACGGTCTCGGCGTTCTGGGTTGGGGTGTCGGTGGAATCGAAGCGGAAGCGGCCATGTTGGGTCAACCCGTCTCGATGCTCATCCCTCGCGTTGTCGGTTTCCGACTGACGGGCGACATCCCGTCGGGCATCACTGCCACCGACGTCGTTCTCACGATCACCGACATGTTGCGCCGCCACGGTGTGGTGGGCAAATTTGTCGAGTTCTACGGAGCGGGCGTCGGTCAAGTACCACTCGCTAATCGAGCCACCATCGGAAACATGAGCCCCGAGTTCGGCTCCACGGCCGCGATGTTCCCGGTCGACCAGATCACGGTCGACTACCTCACCCTGACGGGCAGACCCGCCGAGACGGTAGCGCTCGTTGAGGCTTACGCCAAGGCGCAGGGTCTTTGGCACGATCCCGCATTCGAACCCGTGTACAGCGAATATCTCGAACTCGACCTGTCGACGGTTGTTCCCTCTATCGCGGGACCCAAGCGCCCTCAGGATAGAATCGATTTGGACAAGGCGAAGAGCGCGTTTGTCGACATTCTTCCCAGTTATGGGCCGGGCACACCCGCCGAAGTGACGATGGACGGGGACACGTTCACGGTCGACAACGGCCACGTCGCGATCGCAGCAATCACGTCGTGCACCAATACGTCGAACCCCTCCGTGATGCTGGCCGCGGGCTTGCTCGCTCGCAACGCGGTCGCCAAGGGGCTTGTGTCCAAGCCGTGGGTCAAGACCACACTGGCCCCCGGCTCGAAGGTCGTCACGGATTACTACGAGAAGGCCGGCCTCATGGACGACCTCGAAGCGCTCGGGTTCTATCTGGTGGGGTACGGGTGCACCACGTGTATCGGAAACTCCGGCCCGCTTCCCACCGAGATTTCCGCGGCAGTCAACGACAACGACCTAGCCGTGACCGCGGTCTTGTCCGGCAACCGAAACTTCGAGGGTCGAATCAACCCCGACGTCAAGATGAATTACCTTGCTTCACCACCCCTGGTCATCGCCTACGCCCTGGCGGGCACCATGAACTTCGATTTCGCAACCGATGCCCTCGGCCAGGATCCTGACGGCAAGGACGTCTACCTGGCGGACATCTGGCCGTCCGCCGCGGAAGTTCAGAAGACGATTGATTCGTCCATCGACACCGAGATGTTCGTTCGACAATACGCGTCCGTGTTTGACGGCGACGAACGATGGAAATCGATTCCGACCCCCGTCGGAAACACGTTCGACTGGGATGACGATTCGACCTACGTACGAAAGCCTCCCTACTTCGAGGGGATGTCGGTGTTGCCGTCTCCGGTTTCCGACATTTCCGGCGCTCGAGTGCTTGCGCGCCTCGGTGATTCGGTCACCACGGACCACATTTCGCCCGCCGGTTCGATCAAGGCGGACACTCCGGCGGGCAAGTATCTGGAATCCCAC
>CAMDKN010000074.1 GCA_945901035.1 Gulosibacter massiliensis
CGGACGAAGGGTGCGGTCCACTTGATCGAGAAGTTGGCTGTCGCTGGCCGCAATATCCCCAAGAATCCGGTCGCGCCTCTGTTCGATTGCGGAGATCTCGATTTGGGTGCTCGCCGCCCGCGCGCGCGACTGAGCAACGCGGCTGACCACCACCGAGACGAGCGCGAGCACGGGGGGAAGGCTGAACGTCGCCAAAAACAGGCGCGAGGCCAAGTGGGACCCTGATTCCAGCGTGGTGAGGTCCATTAATCCAGAAATGATTGTTCCCCGCAGCGCACCTACCGCGAACAGCACGGACAGGATGATCGGGAACGAGCTGCGAAACCGAGCGGGAAGGATTATTTTCGCTGCGAACAAAAGTAGACCGAGCACCGAGACGGATAGTGTCGCGACACCGATAGCGACGATTAACGACGGTTCCGACAGCCGCCCGAGTTCGGATGCGGTTGTCGGCAACAGCGTTACGGCGAGGTAGATCACGATGGTGACCGGTCGAAACGGCCACGGAGTCGTCAGGATCGCGGCGAAGTCATTCCGACTAAAAAGGCTTTCGGAGCGATCGCGATCAACGACCATTGAGCTGATCCCAATACAGCCGAGCGAGTTGGACGCGGGCGGTGGGGCCGGAGGGCACCCGGGCGGCGGTCATCATCCGGTTGACGAGTCGTTCCACCGCGCGAACGGTGGTGTTGCGAGCAGTGGCGATTTCGTCGTTGGATAGCCCTTCGGAGACCAGTTTAAGAACCCCGATTTGGGTGTTTGACAGCGACTGGGTGGTTGTAACGGTCGGTGTTGGCCGCACAGTGGTGTCTTTGCCGTCCAACGCTGCGGTCACCGCCTCGCGGAGTGCGCCGGTCGAACTGATGGCCGTTTTCACGATGTACGCGGCGTCGTTCGGAATCGTCGACCACCCCTTGCCCGTGATTCGCGGGTCGGCGAGGTTGGTGATGAAGACAACCCCAATCTGCGGATTGTCCGCGCGTGCGCGCTGGACGACGTCAATTCCCGTCGGACCGATCCCGAGGTCAATATCGGCAATGATGAGTTCCGCGTTGGTGGATGTGACCGCAGTGATTGCGCTGAGGGCGTCCAGTGCCTGTGTCACGAACCAATTTTCCGTTTCGAGAATGCCGGCGATGATGCTGCAAATGAGTGGTTCGTCGTCGACGACGACCGCAGATCGACGTGGCGACGCTGTCACGTTATTTCTTTCGCGCGGAAGCAACGAGGGCGGTGATCACCTGGTCGGCGGTGGTTCCCGTTTCGGTGGCGCGAGTCTTCACCCAGGCCGCGTTGACACCGGACAGTGCCACGGTGATTGTTGCGGCGGAGGCCGCTTTCGGACCGGCAGGCTCGACGGCGAGGTTTTTGCGCTGGCTGCGAACGATAAGCGTGGTGACGGGAAGGGCAATCGTCGCGAGCGCATCGAGAATCAGAATGACTCCGAAGAAACGCCAGTACACGTCTTGGAATGACATCGGGGGGAACGTCCCTTCGGTCAGAATGACCGGAATCACGAGTGTCGGGACGATGGTGATCAACACAAGGGCGACGCTGAGTGCCGTGCGGATCCAGCGCAGCGGGGAGTTTTGAAGCAACAGCATCAGGTTCGCGTGGGCGAGCGAGACCGCGACGAGCGCGCTGATAGCGAACGACTTCGTCAGAGTGAGGTACAGGTCGCTCGGTTGGTACATAAGGTCCGACCAGTTCCACCAGATGAGCGTGGCGGCGAGTCCCAGTGCCACCCCGCTCGTTCCGATCCCGACCCAACCAAAGACTTTGACGTCCCGACCGAACACGGCGAGGTGGCAGAGCGCGAGAATCGAGAAGCCGGCCACAGCCAGCATGGTGAGAATGACCCTGCTCTGGGTTTCGCCGAACTCACCGGAGACAATGGTGTAAATCCCGATGAGGGCCGTGAATACGAGTGAAATGATGACGGTCCAAATCGCGACTCGCCTCACGCCTTTGATGGTGCGTTCTGCGTCCGAAACTCGTGTTGTGCTCATGTCAACAGGATACGCCCGTGGCGGCTCAGCCCGCTAGCGAAAGCCAGACTAAACCGCGGGACGGGCGCTACGGAACGATGGCGAGGCCGGTCAGCGCGGCCGCCTCGTCGACGCTTCCCGCATTCGCGAGGTCGGTGAAGCCCATTTCGGTCATCGCCGAAATTGCCTGTCCGGAACGGTTGCCCGAACGGCAATAGATCACGTATGTGCCCGCCGGGTCGAATTGCGCGATGTCGGCGGCGAAGGTTGCCCCCTGCCAATCAATATTGATAGCGCCGTCCAAATGACCCTCCGCAAATTCGGCGGGGGTACGGACGTCGATGACGGCGGTGACGGTGCTCATGTCAGTATTCTCGGGTGCGCAGGCGGTCACACCAAACATGACGGTCACTGCGGTGGCGATCGCGGCAAAAAGCGAGACAATTTTTTTCACGGGGATGATTCCTTTCGATACCCCCTAGGGTATGCTAGAATTCTACCCAATGCAACCCGAGGAGCACCGTGATTATCGAACCCGACGAACTCAAGACCGCGCGCGACCGACTTGCCCGAGTCCAGGGCCAGATCGGTGGGATTGTGCGCATGATTGATGAGGGTCGCGACTGCACCGACATTCTGCAACAGCTTTCGGCCGCGAGCACCGCACTGGCTCGAGCAGGATTTTCGATTGTGTCAACGGGAATGGCGCACTGTGTGAACGAACCAGACAACAGCGACAGCAGAGTAGCGCTCGAAAAAGCGTTCATGTCGCTGGCCTAGGTGCACGGATGAAAACGATCATTGTCGGCGGGGTTGCGGGGGGAATGTCCGCGGCGACGAGGCTTCGGCGTCTCAATGAAGCAGCCGAAATCACGGTCTACGAGGCGGGACCGGACGTCTCGTTCGCCAATTGCGGGCTTCCGTACTTCATCGGGGGTGTCATCGGCAAACGGTCGAGCCTGCTGCTGCAGACACCCGAGAGCCTGGCCGCGCGGTTCAATCTTGACGTCCGCGTCAACACGCGGGTAACCGCGATTGATCGCACGGCCAAGACCGTGACGGTTCGCGATGAACTGACGGGCATCGACAGCACCGACCGCTACGACTCACTGATTTTGTCTCCGGGAGCTTCCCCCCGACGGCTTGATGTTCCCGGCTGGGACCGAACACTGACGCTGCGAAACGTGCCCGACGCCGACCGAATCATCGCGGCGGCGAGTGGCGCTCCCAAACACATCGTCATTCTCGGAGCCGGTTTCATCGGGGTCGAGGTTGCCGAAAACCTCCGTCATCGCGGGCACAAGGTCACGATCGTCCAGTCAGGCCCCAGCATCCTCTCACCGTTCGACCCCGAAATGATTGAGCAGTTTCACGCGAGCCTCGAGCAGAACGGAATCCGAATCCTCGTCAATGTCACGGCGACCGAGATTACGGAATACGCCGTTCAACTGTCGGACGGAACGAGGCTCACCGCGGACGTTGTCGTGTCCTCCGTCGGGGTGGTCCCCGATCACTCGCTCGCGGTGGACGCGGGTCTTCGCATCGGGTCGGCCGGAGGTATTTGGGTCGATTCGCAGCAGCGTACGAGCGACCCGAACATCTATGCCGTGGGCGACGCGGCGGAAAAGGAATCCGCCCTCACCAGCGATGACACGATGGTGTGGCTTGCGAATCTGGCAAATCGGCACGGTCGGCTCGTCGCCGACGTCGTCGCCGGACTGGACGTTGCGGCCCGCCCATCAATCACGACCGGAATTGTCGGTGCGTATGGTGTGGCGGCGGCGATCACGGGACACAGTGAAAAGGCCGCCCGTCGCGCCGGAATCGACCATCGCGTCATCCACCTTCACCCCGGTTCGCACGCGGGCTACTATCCGGGGGCCGAGACACTGACGCTCAAAGTTGTGTTCGCCCCCGACACGGGCCGAATTCTGGGCGCCCAAGCGGTGGGACGCGACGGGGCCGACAAACGGATCGATGTCATCGCGACGGCAATCTACGGCGGCTTGACCGTTTCGGACCTGATGAATCTCGAACTCGCTTACGCACCCCAGTTCGGATCGGCAAAGGACGCGGTCAACCAAGCCGGTTATGTGGGGGACAACGTACTCGCAGGACGAACCCCGACCGTCCAATGGCACGAACTCGACGAACGACAGGCTGGCGGCGCCGTGCTCGTGGACGTGCGAACCGCCGACGAACACAGCGCGGGCGCTATTCCGGGTGCTGTGCTGATTCCCGTCGATGAGCTGCGTGACCGCCTCGACGAGATTGCGGTGACCGATGTCATCGTCCACTGCAAAGTCGGACAGCGTGGTCACACCGCCACCCAGATTCTTCGTTCCCACGGGATCGCCGCATCGAACCTCGATGGCGGATATCTGACGTGGCGGGCGGGGATGGATTCAATCGAACGAGCGAATTCGACAACACTGATTCGAAACAACTAAGGAGAAAAAATGTGCCAAAAAGTTAAGTGCGACAGCTGCGGCAAGGCAACCTGGTCCGGCTGTGGACAGCACATCGACGAGGCGCTCGCGGGAGTCGCAGACGCCGACCGCTGCACCTGCGCATAACCCGCCCGTAAGCGATTGTTGGCGAGGAGTGTCACGCGACTATCTTTTCCTCGGGAATTCCTGTTAGTGTGGTGAAGTCGGCTCAGGACTTGCAGATGAATGTCTGCGAATTTGTGTGGTTTGTATAGGTTCCGAGTCGGGTTGACAACACCCTGTTGGCAATGGACCCCACTTGTGAATCGAACCCGGTCACTGATAGATCGATTTCGTACGGCACTGCTGTGTGCCGCCATGAGATTTGTACAAGCCAGGAAGCATTCTGATGCCTACTAACACCCCTCCCGCGGCGCGCCGCGGAAAGAACTTTGATCCGCGCGAAGCCGCGGCGAAGAAAAAGAGCCGATTCGGTCGGCCGGACTCGACCGCCGGACCGGCACGACCCGCTCGTGCGTCTCGCGATGACCGTCCGGTTCGTGATGACCGTCCGGCGCGCGCCGATCGCCCCGCGCGTGATGACCGAGCACCTCGAGCGGACCGTGCCGACCGTGCTCCGCGCAACGAGTTCGCCTTCCGCGATGGTCGACCCGTCCGCGAAGGACGCCACGTCGATGCCAAGAGCAAGTTTGACCGTCCCGTTCGCACGACCCGTGACGAGCGACGCGACGACCGTCCGGCGCGGGATACTCGTCCCGCACGCGATGACCGACCGGCTCGCGACGACCGTCGTCCGGTGCGCGACGATCGCCCCGCACGGGATGACCGTCGCCCCGTTCGAGACGACCGCGCCCCACGTAACGATCGCTTCTCGCGTGACTCGCGACCCGTTCGCAACGACCGTCCGGCACGGGATGACCGTGCCCCGCGTAACGATCGTTTCGCTCGGGATGAACGCCCCGCCCGCCGCGACTCGGATTTCTATCCGTCGCGCGACGAGAAAGCGTTTTACGAGCCCGGCGATGACGTCGTGCTCGACCGCTTGCAGGCGATGGCCACCACGGCGGAAGACGTCGATGGCGTGACTTTCGGTGACCTCGGACTGGGTCGCAACATCGAAACCGCTCTGCTCGAACTCGGCGCGATTGCACCGTTTCCAATTCAGGCCGCGACCATTCCGGATGTTCTCGCTGGTCGAGATGTTCTGGGACGTGGACGCACCGGTTCCGGAAAGACCATCGCGTTCGGCGCTCCGCTTGTCGAGTTGCTCATGGCCAACGGCGGCGGAAAAAAGCGCAGCCAGGGCCGCGGTCCGCGTGCGCTGATTCTCGCGCCGACCCGCGAATTGGCGATGCAGATCAACCGGACGGTCATGCCGATCGCAAAGTCGGTCGGACTGTTCACCATGACCATCGTTGGTGGCGTCCCACAGGGTTCGCAGGTCATGAGCCTGCGTCGCGGTGTCGACATCGTCATCGCCACGCCGGGTCGTCTCGAAGACCTCGCGCGCCAGCGTCACATCGACCTGTCACAGATCCAGATCACGGTTCTCGACGAGGCCGACCACATGTGCGACCTCGGTTTCCTCGAGCCCGTGCAGCGCATCCTTCGTGACACCGCCGAGGGCGGACAGCGTCTGCTGTTCTCCGCGACGCTCGACAAGGGTGTGGCCGCGATTATCGACGAGTTCCTGCCGGAACCCGCGATTCACGAGGTCGCCGGCGAAGACCAGTCGTCGTCCATGATCGACCACCGCGTGTTCATCATCGACCACCGCGACAAAATCCCGCTCATCGAGCACCTCGTTCGACGCGACGGAAAGACCCTCGTCTTCACGCGCACCCGTGCGTATGCCGAGCAGCTCGCGGACGAACTCGAAGATGCGGGAATCCCCGCGACCAGCCTGCACGGTGACCTCAACCAGTCACGTCGTACGCGAAACCTCGAGCGTCTCACCACCGGTCGCGTCAACGTTCTCGTCGCAACCGATGTGGCTGCTCGTGGAATTCACGTGGACGACATTGACCTCGTCATTCAGGCCGTTGCACCGGACGAGTACACGACGTACCTGCACCGTTCGGGCCGAACGGGTCGTGCGGG
>CAMDKN010000075.1 GCA_945901035.1 Gulosibacter massiliensis
CCTGTCGCTGGTCAACGCTAACTTCCAGGGTAAAGAGCGCGGTATTGCGTTCGCCATTTGGGGCTCCACCATCGGTGGAATGGTCGCTGTCGGACCCGTTCTCGGCGGCTGGCTTGCCACCGACTTCTCGTGGCGCTGGGCGTTCTTCATCAACGCTCCCCTCGGCGTCATCATCCTCGCCGGTCTTGCACTGTACGTGGTCGAATCCAAAGTGGCACAACGCGCGGGTGGAATTGATGTTGTCGGGGCCGCTATTTCCGTTGTCATGTTCTCGACGTTCGTCTTCTCGCTCATCGAGGGCCGCGTCTATGGCTGGTGGGAGATCAACACTAAAAACCAGTTCGCTCTGGGCGACTTCGAGTGGCCGACCACCGGCATATCGGTCATCCCCGTCTCGTTCGCCATTGCCGTCGTGTCGACTATTGTTTTCGTCTTGTGGGAGCGTCGACGCGAACACCAGCACAAGAATGTTTTGCTCGACCTGAAGCTGTTCCACATCGCGTCGTTCCGCAATGGATCGATCGCGGCCGCCATCATCTCGATGGGTGAGTTTGGAATCCTGTTTGCGATTCCGCTGTGGTTGCAGAACGTCATCGGGCTCAGCCCGATTTCGTCGGGACTTGTGCTGCTCTGGCTTGCCGGCGGGGCGTTCGTCGCGTCGGGTGTCGGAGGGGCCCTCAGTGGCCGTCTTCCCGCCGCCCGCGCCGTTCAAATCGGTGTCCTTTTGGAACTGACCGGTGTTGCCGGTGTTGCTCTGTTTGCCTCGCCCGAGGCCGGCTGGGGAATCATCGCACCGTTCCTGTTCGTTTATGGAATTGGAATTGGTTTGGCCACGGCTCAGTTGACCGGTGTCATCATGGTCGAGGTCCCGCAGGAGCAAATCGGACAAGGGTCGGGTTCGCAGTCAACGGTTCGCCAAATTGGTTCGGCGTTGGGAATCGCAGTCTTGGGAACCCTTCTCTTCACGGGAACGCAGGCGTCACTTGAGGCGAAGCTGGTGGAGACCGACCTTCCCGCAGAACAGCAGACACTCATCATCGATGCGGTTGTCGATTCGGCGGGTTCAGCAATCCCCGGAATCTCGGATGCACTCGTTGCAAACAGCGTTCCGCAGGACATTGCCGACTCGATCCAGGCTGATGCTGGTGACGCCTTCACCGACGGCGCAAAGTTGGCTGCCTGGTCGGCAGCCGGCTTCCTGCTGCTCGGTTTTGCCTCGACCTTCAACCTCGGTGCGCGCACGGAGTCGAAGCCCAAGGCCAAGCCCAAAGCCTCGAAGTAGCCGCTTTAGCGCCTAGCGCGTAAGACGGCCTTCGATCATGACACCGACAACTGGTTGATACAGTTCACAAGCCCCCAAGGAACCGGGTGCTTGTGTCAAAGCGGAATGTTAACTACTTGACAAACTATTAGTTAAGTAGTTAACTAAATTGGTGAACAGAAGCCGGATAACCTTTACCCTCAACGAACTCGTTTATGTCCTGAATTCGGCCGCCGATCGGCACCTCAGGGCAAAGTTCGACCTGACCTATAGCCAGTTCCTCTTCCTCGTCACCCTCATGGGACAGAACACGCCGACGCCAAGCCTCTTGGCTGGGTGCTTGGGTGTTTCGAGAGCTGCGGTAAGTCAGCGGCTGCCGTGGTTTCAGGATCGCGGTCTTGTCGAAGTGTCCAAAGTTGCCGGAAACGGAAAATCGCTTTCCGTTGCACTCACTCGGACAGGCGCGGAATTGGCTACCCAATCGGCCGACTTTTTGGAACAGGAATTTAGGGTTCTTTTCGACAACACCGCATCCGTGGATTTGGATGCACTCGACAAAACACTGAGCCGGATAAAACAACAACTAATGGGGAACCAGGAGCTTCGAAATGCAGCCTAAGAATTTGTTCACTCTCGCACGCCTGAAACACACCAGATCTCTCTTCTGGTTGGCTGTTATCTCGCTAATCGGCGCACTCGTTCTCGTGCCGTTATGGACGTTTGACCCCAGGACACTGGGTGGCGTATCGGTTTGGGAAAAGCCCTTGAAATTCTTCATTTCTTCCGTAATCTTCTCGATCACGTACTCATGGCTCAGTTCCTTCATCACGAAAGGGTCTCGCTGGGTAAAGCGTGCGGGGTTGTTTATCGCGGTGTCCCTCGCTGTGGAACTCATCCTCATCGTTGCGATGGCGAGCATCGGTCAAACCAGCCATTTCAATGTCTCATCGGCGACGTCGATTGTCATCTGGTCGTTGATGGCCACATTCATTTCTATCGTCCTCTTTTCAACTCTTTTCATCAGCACCATGATTCTGATTCAGAAAGATCAAGAGTTTAACCTCCGGTTGGCACTCGCGTTGGGAAGCTTCAACACGGCAGTTGGGATGGGATTGGCGTACTTGATGACGCGGCCGACCGCAAACCAACTCGCAAACTATCAAGGGATTGCCGGGTCCCACAGCGTTGGCGTCTCGGACGGAGGCCCAGGTTTGCCCTTTTTCGGCTGGAGCACGGTTGCGGGAGATCTGCGAGTGGGGCACTTCTTCGGACTGCACTCGATTCAAGTGGCGGTCGTCTTGCTGGCCATCACTTTGGTCGCGCCCGTCATGTTCCGTGTTCCACTCCTCATCGTCGGGAATCTCACGTGGTTGGGATTTGTTGGACTTGTCACGTGGCAATCTCTGCGCGCCGAGCCCTTCTCAGCCCCCAGCGACCTCACGCTGACAGTCTTTGGCGCCCTTCTTGGAGTTGCTGCCTTGAGTTTTGTTCTCCTGGTGCTGTCTCAACGCAGGGCTGGGGCAAAACCGCTGACTTAAGGCGGAGTTCGACCCCTCCGATGGCATCCCACTTGAACTCGTCGAGGTGGCGTACTACAACGAAGAGGATCGCAAGGTCGGAATCGCCGAGTACTTGGCGAACCGCCCCAAGCTCTCTGACCTTTAGTTCAAACCTACGAACGCGGTTCCCGTGGATCCGAAAATTGTGAAGAGCGCTGCTAGCCGAACTTCTGCAGAAAACCATCGTCCGCCATTTTCACAAATGTTGTGCCAGCCGGAGGAGTGAGACCGACGCACGTAATTGTGATGCGCTTGCCCCCATTGTTCACCTGACGGTTTTGCGCTACAACGAAGACGACTATCGGAAGAATCACCTTTTTTACGAAAGCCGTAGTCATCGAATCGTGCGATTTGTGCGTGATCGATTTCGCTCCTAGTTAATCCCGCCGCCGACCGTCTTTAGACGCTTCGTAGCCTTCGTCAAGCACTCCTCTCGCTAATCTTTTAGGGAAGAGGTTTAACCCCGAGGAGGAATCGTGACACGCGGAATTGGCGCGAAAGCACTGGCGGAATTCGTCGGCACGGGGTTGCTCGTCTGTGCCGTGGTCGGATCGGGGATCATGGGAGACGCCCTCTCCGCCGATGATGGCGTGGCGCTGTTAATAAACGCCGTGTCTACTGTGTTCGCGCTGGCTCTGTTGATTCTCGTCATCGGCCCGATGAGCGGGGCTCATCTCAACCCTGCGGTCACCCTCGTCACCGCGTTTTCACGGCAGCAACCCGCCCGCGAGTCCGCCCTATACATCGCCGCTCAAACGGCGGGGGCAATCGGCGGCGCGATCCTCGCAAACGTGATGTTTGACCTGTCGGCGTTTCAGATTTCCGAGCGAGACCGAACGAGCGTGGGGATGCTCGTCGGTGAAGTCGTAGCAACCGCCGGGCTAATCGCCATCATCGGGATACTGTCCGCGCGAAAGCAGACCGCGATTATTCCGGTCGCGGTGGCAGCGTGGATTGGTTCGGCTTGTTTCTTCACGTCCTCCACGTCGTTCGCGAACCCCGCGGTGACGGTCGGACGGATGTTCACGGACACGTTCGCGGGAATTGCACCCGAGTCGGTGTTGCCCTACATCGCCGCCCAACTCGTCGGCGCGGCTATCGGAGTGGCCGTGGTGAAAGGCGCATCTCGGACAGCGTGAGTTAGGCGACCGTCAGGGCGAGCACGAACTGCCCACCGCCCGGGTTGATCTGGGTCGAAAATTCGAGGTCGGGTGCGAGCCGGGACAGTCGGTCGAGCAACCACTCCGATGCCTGTCGCGCATCGGATTCGTCGGGGCATCGCGCCACGATTTCACGACCCCCTTTTGCCCGTAGCCGCTCGACGGTCTCGACGATGGGGGACGGGTCCACCACGAAAAGGTCCTCTGACCACGGCACAACGGGCGCGTTTTTGCCCTTCATCGTGTTGCACGCGCGGTGCGCGAGGCGCTCGACGGCGACCGTCCCCTTCTTGACACGAGTCGCGGCATAACTGTCCACACTCGGACCGAGGTCGGAATTCACCGAAGCGTCGGAGTCGACCGACTTGTCGCACAACCAGCACCGCCAGTTGTCATTGTCGCCGACTCCCGAAATATCGCTCATAGTCCGAGGCTACGCCAACGGGGAAGAGTCGTCATCGTTGGCGGCCAACATCGCACGAAGGGTCTCCTCGGCGGTCGTCACTATTTCATATGTTTGGGCAATCAACTCTTCGGCTGACTGGGATCGGAGGAGGTCAAACCGGTCGAGTTCGCCAATCGGCAAAATTCCCGCCATCTGCCAGACGGCGCTCATCGGGTCGTCACTGAGCGCGATGTCGGCCCCAAACAACAGGTCTCCGAACTCACTCGCGAGGGCGAGCAGTTTTCGAACCTGCGATTCCAGGTGGACCCGGGCGGGCATCAGACTGTCATCCCAAATCAGATCGGGGATCAGTTCGATGTCTGCGATCGGGTACGGGTCGTCGGGCAACCAGTCGGTGACGGTGAAACGCTGCACCCCGAACGATTCGAGCCCCAGAAACTCGTCTGTCGTGCCGATTTCGGTGACCGACGCGATTGTCCCGATGGACATCCGAATGTCGCCACCGCCGACTTCGGATCCGCGCGAGACCAGCACCACACCGAATTCGGGCTGGTCCGACCCCATTAGGTCACCGAGCAGTTTCAGATAGCGCTCTTCGAAGATGCGCAGTGTCAGGGGCATTGACGGGAAGAGGACAGAACCCAGCGGGAACATCGGCATCACGGTCATCGTGCTACCACCCCCGGGTTCCGGGAGCACCCTTGAAGGGGCCCTCGATGTTCCGCGTGATCCAGCCGCCGTAGAAGTCGCCCTCCTGGGGGATCACGTCGTCGTCGCCTACACGGCATTCGTCCACGCGACTGGCGTACAACGCGACTCTGCCAGTCAGCGATTCAAATCCGGGTGACGGGTTTTCATACGTCCACGCGGCGCGTTCGATCCGCTGGTCCCCGACGACCAGGTCGAAATACGAGGCAACGCCCTTGAATTCACAGAAGGTGTTTCCGTCGACCGGGACGAGGACGCCCTCGGTGAAGTCGCTCATGGGCAGATAGTAGGTGGGCGGGTGGGACGTTTCGAGAACGCGAACGGACGCGTTGGTGGACACTAGGGTCGCGCCAGCGTGAGCGACCTCAATGTGGGACGAGACGGGTTCCACCCGAGGTGGGCGCGGGTAGTCCCACACCGATTCGGTCACCGTTTCCCCCGTCATTTTTTCAGCCTACTTGACAGGTTTCACAACCGAGACGCTGCGGGTGCACCCGGTCAGGGGGTGCCCACTGTTCCGATTTTGAGTGAGTCCAATTGAGAATTCGGCGCGCTGTCCGAACCGTGTTTTACGCTAAATTGTTCCGTCCCGTCGACACCACAAATTTGTGAAATGGCGGCTAACCCGCCCGGATGACGAGACACAAACGGGGTCACGTCGTACACGTTCCCGTCGACAATCGTCCAACAATCCTCGGCGGTGGAGTGCTGGGCCACGTCTTCCGCGGAGAATACGGTGGCGTCGACAACAGTGTCGTCCGGTGGGGCGCTCTCCGTTTCGACCGGCTGCTCAGCGACGGGAGCGATTTTCCCCCAGGTCGCCTCGGCGCCGGAATGACCGACGAGGAAGATCACTACCAGCACCTGAACGGCGGTGACGACGAGCACCCCGCCCAGAATGCGCCGCACCAGAACCGACGACGAGCGCCTCGTGACAAGCCACCACGCGACGGCGACGACGAAGAACGCAGCCACCCACAGCGGAACGCTCTCGCCCAGTTCCTCGTGGCGTTCGGTGATTCCAATTCGCTCAGCGAGGGCCTCACCGGATTCTTTGGCGATAAACGCGAGGGGCACGGTGACCCCGAGAAGAACAATCAGCGCGACGACGAATCGTTTGCGGAAAGCCGAATTGACGACCGCGACGATGAGTCCGAGCGCGGCGAGCGGAACGAGTACCACCACGGCATGAATGACCAGAGGGTGGACGGGCAGCCCCGCAACGGCGTCGAAAAGTGAATCCATAGTGAAGGAGCATAGTTACCGAACCTGTGAAATACAGCCAGCACCACCGAATCGTTCGGCTCGTCAACCTGAATTATGATGGACAGGACAGGGGGGTTGAGAGCCTCCCATCACGAGAGGCACACAGATGAGTGACCGCAAAACCAC
>CAMDKN010000076.1 GCA_945901035.1 Gulosibacter massiliensis
GTTCGCACTTTTGCGCCGTCATTTCCCGTTCTGGATAGCAAACGGATTGCAGGCCATCGTCTTCGTGTCGTTCCTCTGGGAACTCGGGTATCGGTCGTGGGGTCCCTTACTCACGCTGCCTTTCGCGTTGATTCAGGGCTGGATTTTCGAAAAGAGCCGTTAGGTCTGGTACATCATAACCGTGCACCTGCTTTTTGACGTCGTTGTTTTCGCTGTGCTCATCTATGCGTACCACCCGACGTGGCTTCCGATTTTCTTCGTCGCGCCGCCCACACCATAGTTTCCGCGAGAGGTTAGTGTGCCGATTATGAGCAACAATTCGGGTCCTGGCCGCCGTCTTCGCGCGATTGTCGCGGCGACGCACTTCCCGCAGGCGCTCGCGATGGTGCTTCTGATGACAATCGCCACCGCAGTAGTTGGCGGGACTTTGTTGAGCGTCGGCCTCGTTCTACTCGCAAGCGCAGCCGGCCAGGCCACGGTGGGTTGGACCAACGACGTGCACGACGCCGACGCCGATCGCGCAGCCGGACGAGACACGAAACCGACGGTGCGAGGCCACATCCGACCCGAAGACCTTCGTGTCCCGATTCTGGTGAGCGCGACCCTGACAATCCCACTGTCGTTCCTGGCTGCAGGATGGGTCGGCGGATCTGCCCATATCGCCGCCGTCGCGAGTGCACTGGTCTACAACTTTTTCCTCGCGCGCACGATGTGGTCGTGGGTTCCGTACGCGGCGTCGTTCGCGCTCATGCCGGTGTTCATCGCGCAGGCGAGCTCGCCCTCGTTGTGGCCGACGGTCCCCATCACGATTCTCAGCGTTCTGGTTGGGGTCACGGCCCACCTACTCAATGCCATTCCCGATATCGAGATTGATCGCGACACCGGCTGGGGCGGGCTCGCCGTGTCACTCGGCAAGCGTCGTTCGGTTGTTCTGGTGGCGGTTCTCGCGGGTGCAGCAGCGGTCTGGCTTGCTGTCGTCGTCAACGATCTGTTGATGGGCTAGTTCCTGACCACGGGTTTCCCACAACTGCCAATTACGAGACTGAGAAAGTTGGGCCCTAGTCGATGACGGTGATGACGTATTCGGTCGTGTCGAAACCGCGGTTTCCCACCGTGTCGCGAATGCTGAGGAGGAGCCGGTACTCGCCAGGGCTTGCCCACGATGACACGGTGAGCGATTGCCGCCACGTGCCGTCGTTGGGGTCGCCCGCGATCAGCTCCGCAGGACCGTCGGCGGGAATGAACAAACCGTTCAGGTCAGAGTAGTAGTAAGGCGAAGCGCCACTAAACCACGAGTACACCCCCGCCGTTCCGGATTCGTCGCGGGTGTCGACCTCGACGGTGAACGTCTCACCAGCGCTGACGGTGGTCGGGAGGCGAACGTCGAGGATTTCGGGTACGCGGTTGTCGGAAGAACCGCCGAACACGGTGAATCCAAAGGCAGCCCAGCCAGGAACGGCATTGGAATTCCCGAGCACATCGGACGCCCCGATATACAGCGTGTAGTTTTCGTTCACCGCGTTGTCCGGAATGTCACAACGCAGCTCATAAGTTCCCGATTCGGCACTGCCCTCAATTCGTTCCAAAGGAACCGCGAAGCCGCACCATTCGGTCATCCAACCCGACGGCCCACCGATTGCGGCCCAGGTCATCGCGACGCCCGAGTTGTCTTCGACAACCCAGCGGAATACGGCCGTCGCGCCCGCTTGGTATTCGAGAATGTAGAAGTCGGGGAAGCTTATATTGGGCGCGTCTACATCCGTGGTGCACGCATCAAGTTGTCGGTCTGCCGCATCGATTGCGCACGTGTCGTTTCCTGTCCCTGATCGGAGCCCGTCAACTCCAGCGCCACCGCTGAGGCCGTCATCGCCGCTTCCGCCCGACAGATTGTCTTTACCCGCATCACCGAGGAGGGCATCGTCACCGTTTCCCCCGACGACGACGTCGTTTCCGGAACCGCCTTCGACCGAATCATTTCCGCCACCACCGTCAAGTGAATCTTTGCCGGCGTCTCCGACGACTTCGTCGTCACCGGCGCCACCCCAGACGTGATCGTTGCCTGCACCGCCATAGATGATGTCATCGCCCGCGCCGCCGTAGACGGTGTCTTTACCGCCGAGCCCGCAGATTACGTCGTCACCCGATGTTCCCACCAGCGTGTCTGATCGGTTGGTTCCGGTGATTGTGCACTCAGCCGGCGTCTCGGTGGGCGCCATCACGTTCGCGGATGCGGGATTTGGCACGCTCGAAGAGGCGGCAAGCGGAGCTGCCCCAATACTTGTCGCCGCTATCGCAGTCGTGACAATGAGTGCACGAACGAATTTCTTCACGACACAATCCTCACGTTTTGGTCTAAAAATTTTATCGAACACCGCCCAACGTGAATCTTAACTTTTGATATGAGAAAGTCGAAGGCTCGGAGGTTAAATCTTTTCAAAGTATTCCATTTCAACCTCTTCACCTTTGAAGTTTTCTGTCCAGCTGCGCGAAGGATCGCGCGAAAAACCGAGTGCCAAAAGTGCCGAAATCGACGGACCGTTTCGCCTGTCCGTGGTCGCAACGATTTTCGCTGCACCGACCTCGGTGAACAACTTATGGATCAGTGCACTAGCGGCTTCCGTTGCGTACCCCTTCCCTTGGTGTTCGGGTGCAATCGTGAAGCCGATCTCAAAAATCGGCTCATCGTCCGACACGGAGTGAAGACCTAAATCTCCGAGCAATTCCTCTGTATCTCGATGATGAATTCCGAGTTGCGCCCAATCGCCTTGTGCCGGAATGGTGACTCCAACTTGGGACTCGATCAAACGGACGGCGTCCGCCTCGGAAAATGTCGTCTCCCAGCCTTGGAATCGCGCGATCACAGGATTCCGTCGATATCGGACAAAGGTGCCCACATCGGCGATGTCCAGCGGTTGAATGCGAAGTCGATTTGTGAGGATCGGGAAAGACATCTTGAGAGCCTAAATTGCGAACCGTAATTTTCCCATTTCCCACCACAGTCTTGTTCGGCCGTTTCTCTTGTATCCTCAGTGTTGTTATTTCGTCGTTTTAACGGAAAACGAGAATCTGCCGCGCGAACGGAAATCACCGGATTGAGTATCCGCGCAGTCAGGTCAGGATGCAGGTTGCCAAAACCAAAAGGTTCCGCGCCGTCTCGGCCGGAAAACAACCACGTGGGGGACGGATCGCCAGGGCTCTCAATGATTTGCTTTGCAATGTCGATGCCAAAACTGCCGTGTGTGGGATCGATGGCGGAAACCTCAGAATTGAGAATCGCTTGGACTTGGGGCGCGTCGTCTGGTGTCGCGCGGCGGAGAAAAACTCCGTCAATGCCAGCATTGGTCGACGTCATGATTCTTCCCTGAGAAAGTTTACGGAGAGGTCGATGTAGTCCCTATGGCAAGCACCGCCGATTCGTTCGAATCGTTACAGCGTCAGTCAACTTTCACAATCGTCGCGGACAACGAAAGAAAACCCTTGCTAGAGAATGCGAAGGCCAGTCTCTTTGTCGAACACGTGCACCTGAGCCGCGCGAGGCAAAATGAAAACCTTGTCTCCGCGATGCGGGTGTGAGCGCCCATCCACGCGAACCGAAATGGTCTGTTCGACGCCATCGAGATTGACGCGTCCATAAAGGTAGCCATCCGCGCCCAGTTCTTCGACCAGATCAACGGTGAGTTCGAAGCCTGTTCGTTGGTGAATCTCAAGGTCTTCCGGACGGACACCCACCATTACTCCGAGGCCCTTCGAGCCCACGAGTGACTTTGCTTTGATTGGAACGGTCGTATTGCCCCATGTCACGCCGTTGCTCGCGATTGTTGACGCAACGAGGTTCATCGAGGGCGATCCAATGAACTCAGCGACAAAGGAGTTGACAGGGGATTCATAGAGATCACGCGGCGTACCGACTTGCTGCAAGAATCCGTCCTTCAAGACGGCGATGCGGTCACCCATCGTCAATGCCTCAACTTGGTCGTGCGTTACATATACCGTTGTGACACCCAGTCGCTGCTGGAGCGAGGCGATCTGGGTACGCGTTTGGACGCGTAGCTGAGCGTCGAGGTTGGAGAGCGGTTCGTCCATGAGGAAGACCTGCGGTTGACGAACAATCGCACGTCCCATAGCCACGCGCTGCCGCTGTCCACCCGAAAGGTTTTTGGGTTTCCTATCGAGGTACTTCTCCAAATTGAGCATTGCGGCCACCTCGTCAACACGGGCTGCGCGCTCAGCCTTCGATACCCCGGCCAACTTGAGAGCGAAACCCATGTTTTCGGCCACAGTCATGTGCGGATACAGTGCGTAGTTCTGAAACACCATCGCGATGTCTCGGTCCTTTGGCGCGGCATGGGTAACGTCCTTCTCGCCAATCAGTATGTGACCTGACTCGACATTTTCGAGCCCCGCTAGCATTCGAAGAGTTGTTGATTTGCCGCAACCAGACGGACCCACCAGGACGAGAAATTCTCCATCGTCGATTTGTAGGTTCAGCTCATTTACCGCGGGACGGTCAGTGCCCGCATAGCTGTGGGAAACGTTGTCAAAGGTGACTGTAGCCATAGTTTTTAGTGCCTTCCCCGGCAGGTACGTGCCGGACGATCCGTTGTGAAGTTGCCTAAGCATACTCACAATTTCGTCACGGTCGTTTGCCGATTTCTTTTTTCATCGGATTCTCTGGGTTTCACGTTTCTTCGAGTCGTCTCGATATCGCCTCGCGGCAACTTGTCGGTCACTGGCAATAGAACGCATTCGTCCTTTGTATGCTCAGAAGCAAATGTCACAGCGAACGAAGCCTTCTACGCGAGCCGATGTCGCTCGCCTTGCGGGCGTCAGCGAGAGCACGGTCTCGTATGCCCTTTCGGGTGTCCGGGCAATTTCTCAGGAGACCCGGGAACGTATCCTCGCTGTGGCCCTCGAATTGGGTTACACGCCGAACAAAATGGCGCAAGGTCTCGCAGGGAAGCGTGCCGGACTGGTTGCCCTGATGTTCCCCCTTTCTAATCGTGGTCTCAACCTCGACGACTACGAGTATGTTGAGGCGGCATCCGGAGTCCTCGAGGCCGCTGGCTTTCAACTATTGATGTGGCCGAACCCCGTGGAAGACGTCGACGCGCTCAAGCGAATCGCTAGCCAGCGGCTCGTCGACGGTGTCGTGCTGATGGAGCTGCGCACGAATGACCCTCGACCCGATCTGTTGAGGAAGGAGGGGATTCCCTTTGTGACCATTGGGCGAACAGAAACTGGGGAAGGAGCGGCCTGGGTCGATGCTGACTTCGACGCCTGGGGCCCACTGGCCGTTGATATCCTGACCGTCAAAGGTCACGCGTCGACAATGTTCTTGAGCCCTCCGCAACAGGTCGTTGACAGTGGCTATGCCCCTCTGTCTCGAATTGAAGGAAGTCTGTTGGCCTCGGCTCGAGCGAAGGGGATGAAGGTCGTTGTGTCGCGCGTTGACTGGACGATCAAGGCAGGGCGGGACGCGGTGCTTGAATCTTTCGCGAGTCCGTCGCAGATTACCTCTGTCGTCAGCTTCAACGAGATGGCTACAATCGGCGCGCTCGAAGGCCTGACCTCGCTGGGCAAGAAAGTTCCGAGTGACGTGTCGGTCCTGCAATTCGGTATTGACGCCGCGTCTGCCGAGGCAACAAATCCGGCCCAGAGCACGATCGGGGTCGATGGGAGGGCCCTGGGGTTCAAAGCCGCCGAATTCTTGCTAGCCCGAATAGAGGGAAAGGCGGATTCGCTCACTTACCTCCGGCCACCCGTGTATGTGGACCGAGGAAGCGTGACGACCGCCCCATCTTTGTCCTAGTTCCTTCTGGCGCTCGCCGCGAGCGCGTCAGATAACGCTTTGGTCACGGACTGGAAAAGTTTCACCTGACCTATTGGCGAACTGAACATCTAGGGCTATTGTCTTATTCAAGTCGACGCGCGTCGAACATGTACCACCTGGCACGCGTGGACTCACAGCACCAACCCCCCAAAGTGACATCCCGTTAGTTGGGGAGAGAATCCATTCGACCTGAGAGGGAATGTGTCCCGAATCACGGGAATCACAGCTCTCCAGTTCGATCACGAAAGGAAAAACACCATGGCAGTAACACGCCGAAAAGGTGTCGTCCTGGCAGGGGCCACGGTTACCGTGCTCGCTGCTGCGGCGATGTTGAGCGGTTGCGCAACGTCGGGTGGCGAAGGAAACTGCGCCAGCACGACCGAGATTAGCTGGCTTGGAACCATCAAGGTTGAAATCCAAGACCAATTCACCGCAGCCATTGACGAGTACAACGCCACGAACACTGACTGTGTCAGCGTGGAAATCATCGAGTCCCCTCAGGACCAGCCCTTCCTCCAGACCGTGACGCCGATGTACGAAGCTGGTAAGGCTCCGACCATCATGACGGCTCTTCAGGAACTCCCC
>CAMDKN010000077.1 GCA_945901035.1 Gulosibacter massiliensis
GCGAATACCTGCTGACGCCGGGGTCGCAATCTCAGGTCGAGGTCCTCCATTCGATCGTGGAGCCGCTCGGGTCCGCCGGTGACGAGTTGTACGCGCTGGACACCGAAATCGAGTTCGTGTACGTCCTCTCGGGTCAATTCACCATCACACTCGGTCCGACGACACATTCCCTCGAGGCTGGTGATGCGATGACCTTCCGAGGGCGTGAACCGCACACCTGGCAGAATCCTTCGGCGAGTGAGCCTGCCGAAGTGTTGTGGGTGTTGACCCCCGCGCCTTAGGCCCTCAGCGCCCGACGAGCCGCCTTGCGTTCGCGGCGACCCTCGACCAGTGAATACAGTGCGGGCAGAACGAGCAGCGTCAGGATTGTCGACGACAACAGTCCGCCGATCACGACGATCGCGAGAGGCTGCGAAATGAAGCCCCCGCTTCCCGTCACGCCGGTTGCGAGTGGCGTGAGCGCAAAGATCGTGGCGAGCGCCGTCATCAACACGGGACGCACGCGTCGACTAGTTCCGTCGAGCAAGGACTCGACGACCGAGCCACCGCGTTCGCGGTACTGGTTGACGAGGTCGATGAGAACGATCGCGTTCGTCACCACGATTCCGACGAGCATGAGCAAACCGATCAGCGACGAAATTCCCAGCGGGATTCCCGACACGATCTGCAGGGCAATCGCACCGGTCGCCGCGAACGGGATCGAGACGAGCAACAGCAGAGGCTGACGCAGCGAACGGAACGTCGCGACCATCACGACGTACACGATGAGGATCGCCGCGAGAAGCGCCAAGCCCAGTTGCTGGAAGGATTCCGCTTGGTCTTGGGCGACACCGCCGACGGTTGCCGTGGTTCCCGTGGGGAGGTCCACGCTGGCGAGCGCCGTGTTGACCGCGACCGTTGATTCGCTGAGGTTGTCGGAAGTGGGTACCACCGCGACGGACGCCGACAGCACACCACGTTCGGTGGTTCGCGATGCGGCCGTTTCGGTGATGCTAATGTCGGCGACCTTCGACAGACGAACCGTTCCCCCGAGCGGGGTGGTCAGTTTGTACTTCTGCAATTCCTCGAGCGTCTCGGGAGTGTTGGTGGATTCAATAATCAAGTCCATCGTGACGTCGTCAATGACGACCTGACCGATCGCACTCGGGGCAATCAGACCCGACAGTGTCCGACCGATGACAACTTCCGACAGCGCGTATTTTGCCGCTGCCTTGCGCTTGATCGAAATCGAGATGAACGACTGAGTGTCATCGAGCGATGTCGTCACACTGTCCGCCGACTTCGATTCGACAATTGCCGCGGTGATTGCGGTCGTGACATTCGTCAGTGTTTCTTCGGACGGCGCTTTCACGGTGATGTCGATGGTCTGTGAACCAAAGGCGCCACCCTGAGCCGACACAATTTCACCGGTGTCCGTGATGGTTTCCAAGTCCCGCGTGACCTCGGTGCGCACGAGGTCTGCATCCACCTCGTCGGAAATCGTGATCTGATAGACAATGTTTCCGGCCTGGCCGTTGAACGCGGCAAAGCCGTTGCCGCCACCAATCGACGTCTGCACGGTTTCGATTCCGTCGTACGCCAACAGCTTCGCTTCGACGTCCTCGGCGACCTCGGCACGATCCATCAGCGTCAACCCGCCCGGTGTCGAGTGGGTCAGGGTGATTGTGGACTGGCCACTTCCCCCGACAAAGTTGGTCTTGACAAACGGCGTCAGCGCGAGCGTCCCTCCCAGCGTGAGAAGGGCAATGAGCATCGTCGCGACGGGGTGGGTAATAGTCCAGCGAACAATCGGGCGGTAGTTGCGCTGCAAGAAGTCGTTGTCTTCCGATCCCGATTTGACCGGCTTGGCTGGCTTCGTGGAGGCCCTCCTTCTCGGTTTCTTGTCCCCGAGGAACCAGTACGCCAGAACAGGCACGATGGTCAGCGACACGAAGAGCGACGCGAGGAGCGCGATGGTGACCGTGACGGCGAACGGCTGGAACAATTCGCCGGACAGCCCGCCCACGAACGCGAGCGGAAGGAACACGGCAACCGTGGTGATGGTCGACGCGGTGACCGCGGTGGCGACCTCTTTGACACCGTCGCGAATCGCGACCATGCGTTCTTCACCGAGCGACAGGTGTCGCTTGATGTTTTCCACGACCACAATCGAGTCGTCAACGACTCGACCGATCGAGATCGTGACCGCGCCGATGGTGAGGATGTTGAGCGAGAAATTGCTCGCCCACATGCCGATGAACGTGAGCAACAAGGACGTCGGAATCGACACCGCGGTGACGAGGGTTGAGCGGATGGACAGCAGGAAGACCAAAATCACGATGATCGCGAAGAAGAGACCCAACAGGCCCTCGATGGCGAGCGATTCGATGCTCTTTTCGATGAACGGCGCTTGGTCGAACACGACGGTAAATTCGGTGCCGTTTCCGAGCAGGGCGGTGATCGCGGGCAGGGCCGCCGTGACGGCGCGGGACACGTCAACCGTGTTGGCGTCGGCCCGCTTGGTGATGGCGAGCGTCAAGGACGGTTCACCGTTCACCCGTGAAATCGACGTGATGGTGTCGGGCTGAATTGACACGCTCGCGAGCGCGCCAATGGTCGTGACCGACAGAGTCTTCGGTGAGGCCGCTGTCGCACTGGACGATGCGAACGACGACAGGCTGGACGCGGACGAGGCGGGGGCCGCGGGGACAACCGTAGTCACCTTTTTGCCGGCGACGCTCCCCGTGATCGAGGACAAATCGAGATTGCGGGCAAAGCAGTAATAGAACGTGTCGCCCTTGTTCCACTGCGTCTGGCTCGTGGGGTAGCGCACATCGGACAACAGCGTCGGATAGGCCGCGTAGGCGGAAGCCTTGATGATTCCAGTAGCGAAACATTCACCCGTTGCGACGGGTCCGACGGCAGAGTCTCCGGGGTAAACCGGGATGCCCGCGTCCGTCCGGAGGTCACCCACGCGCACAAGTTGCGCGGTGTGCGGGTCGGAACACTCGACCACGGTGTAGGAGTCCTGGTTCGCATCGGTGTAGGGCGCAATACATTCGCCGCCGTTGAGCTCGTCCCAACTCCACACTCCCGGGTCTCGGGGGTCGACCTCAATCGTCGGAAGCGTGGGGATCGTCGGCGTGGTTGCGCTCGGCACACTCGGTGTGAACGGAATCGTGACGGGCACCGATCGGATGTCGTCGAGGCTCGCGAGTGGCGTCCCCGAGACAATCGACAATTCACCGGTCTCGGACATCACGGTTCCCGCTCCGATGCGGATACCGGCGGTCTGGAGGGCGGTCTGAATGTCGGACGTCGCTAGGCCGAGTCGTTTGAGTTTTTTCGCGTTCGGAACGATGGCGATGTGTTCGCCGTTGGCACCAAACACCGCCGCCTCGCGAACGCCGTCCAGTTTGGTCAGTTCGCGAACCGCGATGTCCCGCAGAGCCTGGTTGAGCTGGTCGGGGCTGAGGTCACTCGTCACGGCCATCTGCAACACCGGAATGTCCGAGAACGACCCGGCAATGACCTGTGGTTCAATCCCCGCGGGCAACAGGTTGGAGATACGGTTGATCGCGAGTTGCACCTTTTGCTCGGCCGACTCAAGACTCGTGCCATAGGCAAACTCGGCGGTGATCTGGGACAGGCCGTTCTGCGAGGTCGCGGTCGTCGCCTCCAGACCGTTCACACCCTGGATGGCCGTTTCAATCGGGGTGGAGACCTCTTTTTCCACGATGACGGGTGATGCCCCGGGGTAGTTCGTGACGACGACGAGTTGGGGGAACGTGATCGACGGAATCAGCTCGAGCTTGAGGAGCGACATCGCGATGCCACCAAAAATAGCGACAACAACCGTGACCAAGGCGATGAGGGCACGGTTCCTGAGGCTGAATATGGCGAGACGGTTCATGGTGTGCTTCCTTTGGTGTTGAGACGACGCGCCCTACCGACGCGGGCTAAACCTCTTGTGATGTGCGGGACCAGGCGACGATGGCGTCGCGGACGTACGATGCCCCCTCGGCTCCGCCGTAGTGGCGGGCGAAGCGTTCGTCGGTGACGTACATGTTCCCGAGCGCGACGAACTGTTCGGTGGAGGGTTCGACTCCGCCCCAGCCCTGGGTGATCCAGTCGCGGTGGCGAAGGACGAGTGCCACGACAACGTCGTCGGTGACGGGGATGCCGCGGGAGTGAGCGTCGAGGTATTCGTCCTTGAGCGCAACTCCCTCGGCCAGGAACTGTTCCCGCCCAATCGCTCCGATGTTCTTCCACCACGAGTTCGCGGTCGTCCAGGCCTCGGTTCCCCAACGCTCGACCACTTCGTCACGATGGCCGTCGTGATGAAAGAGTTGAACAACGGACACGTGAACTCCTTTGGGCGGTATTGAATAAGCCTAACCGCGGAATTCTCGGATGTGGACACGGGTACGCTGACGACTGTGACCGCGTTGTCGAAGTCCCTCCTCGCCGTTTTTCTCGGTGGGTTGTTGGGGAGCACTGCGCGAATCGGTATCACTCTCATTGCCGGTCGGATCGACGAGTACTGGTGGCCGTATCCGATTCTTTTCGTCAATCTGGTCGGCTCATTCGCACTGGGCTTTCTCGTAGGACGGGGAATGGGCAACCTTCCCTCCTGGCTTCAGCTGGGGATAACCACCGGAGTCCTCGGAGGATTCACCACGCTGTCCGCGATTTCTCTCGACGTTGCCGTCCCCGCCGTCCGCTACGGAATCGGGCCACTCGTGGTGATGGGGTCGTACGCCGTCGGATCCATCGTGTTGGGGCTCGTCAGTGCCATCGTGGGCTTGCGGCTCGGTTCGCGGCGTTCCGAGGTTACGCCGTGATCGACGTGTGGTGGTTGGCGGCACAAATCCTCGCGGGAGGTCTGGGGGCCGTCGCCCGATTCGGAGTCATGGCCATCATTCGCCCCGGCGTGTGGTCGTGGGGGCTCTTCGCGGTCAACGCCGCCGGCAGCCTCGTGGTCGGCGCAGCGGCGGGCGCGTTCACGGTCCAGGCACTCGACTGGACAATCGTGGCGCTCGTGCTCGGATTTGCCGCCGGATTCACCACATTTTCAACTCTGACCGTCACGGCCGCCCAGCACATCGAGCGCCGCGAAATTCGAACGGGCGCAATCATCGTCACCGCGCACGTCGTCGTCGGAATCGCTCTCGCGGCGGTTGGGTATATCTCCACCAGCATGTTGCTCGGTGCGTGATATTCTGTTTCTCTGACGCCCCCGGACACGACGATCGCCGGTGAGGCGAAAAGTGTGAGGGAAAGGGGTCCGCTATGGGCCGCGGCCGTCAAAAAGCGAAGCACACCAAAGTGGCGCGCGAACTGAAGTACTTCAGTCCCGACACCGACTTGACCAAGTTGGAATCGGAACTCGGCGTAAACCCACGACTCGACGAAGACCTCGCGAAGTGGCCCGAATACGCGGACACCGCAACGACGTCCGATAGCGACACGACCGGCGGTGACGCGGACGAGGCTCAGTCCGCGTAAGTTCCGACCAGTCGCACGGCTCCGCCGTCGACGCCCTTGGCGCTCGTGACGTAACCCTCCGTCGAGTGTTCGCGGTCGGAAATGTGGCCGACCACCCAGGAATCGATCCCGGCGGCGGTCCATTCGCGCGTCAGCGTGCTGGCGGATTCGTGCGACACGACGGCGAGCATTCCGATTCCGAGGTTCCACGTTCCTTCGGCGGCTTCGAGCGAATCGCCCCTCCAGTCGGACAGCACCCGAAAAACGGTGGGTGGCGACCAGGTCGAGCGATCGAGGTCCACCCACACGCCCTTCGGCAGAACACGTGCGAGGTTCGCCGCGATTCCGCCGCCCGTCACATGGGACAGAGCATGAATCGCACCGGGGTGCGCGGCGAGGGAATCAAGCAGCGGAGTGGTGTACAGACGCGTTGGCTCGAGCAATTCCAACCCCAGAACTCGGTCGAATTCGGGGACGGTCTGGTCAAAAGCAAGTTTGCGGTTCGCAAGAATGTGACGAACGAGCGAATAGCCGTTCGAGTGAATTCCGCTCGACGCCATCGCAATGACGACGTCGCCCGGCTGAACCCGCTCGGCACCCAACATCTCGTCGGCGTCGACCGCACCGACGGCCGCGCCGGCAACGTCGTAGTCGTGTTCGCCCAGGAGCCCCGGGTGCTCGGCGGTTTCCCCACCGACCAAAGCGGTTCCCGTCAGCGCACACGCCTCGGCGATTCCGCGGACGATGTCCGCGATGCGTTGCGGCACGACCTTGCCACACGCAATGTAATCGGTCATGAACATCGGCTTGGCACCGACGACCACGATGTCGTCGACAACCATCCCGACGAGGTCGTGCCCGATCGTGTGGTGAACGTCGAGCGCTTGGGCGATGGCGACCTTGGTGCCGACGCCGTCGGTCGAGGTCGCGAGAATC
>CAMDKN010000078.1 GCA_945901035.1 Gulosibacter massiliensis
AACCGCGGATTGGATGCGGTTGCGATAACGGTCATCAAGTACCGGTGCTCCCCCTCCGTCACGTCCCTTTTGTGGTCAGACGCACCGGTGGGAACGAAAACCACTTCGTCCAATCCGAAGTGCGTGGCGACCTCGCTCGCGGCCACGAGGTGCCCGTGGTGAACCGGGTCAAAAGTTCCACCCATCACCCCGATTCGTCGCCGGGAGCCGCCAGTCATGTGAGTCCTAGTGGTGAGCGTCGCTGTTGCCGCGGCGGCGGTTTCGGTGGGCAATGTCACGATTCGCCAGAACAGCGACCGCCAACAGAATGAATCCCAGCGCAAAGATGCCCGCCCACACGATCGGCGGGAACGGGAGCGTCGCCAATTCTTCACTGGCAC
Source organism: Gulosibacter massiliensis (assembly GCA_945901035.1). Taxonomy (GTDB): domain Bacteria; phylum Actinomycetota; class Actinomycetes; order Actinomycetales; family Microbacteriaceae; genus MWH-TA3. Next base: position 381 of record CAMDKN010000078.1, read on the forward strand.
GGATCACGGTGTTCACAATGTTCTCCCTCGGATGTCTGTTGGGACAAGATTACCCGCGTTGCGGCCTGTTTCCGTGCAGATTCAGTTCTCCGACGCTTCGAAGAGCGTTCCCACTGATTCGCCGGCCAGCGCTGCGCCCACGTGTGCCGCCGAGGTCAACACCACCGGAATTCCCCGACGCGTCGCGAGCAGCGCCGCGGCCAGTTTGGTTTCCGCCCCACCGGTCCCGACGGTTGACGAACTCGCCGGACCGATTTCGATGCCCGACAGATCATCGCCAAATGTGACCAGGTCGATCTTCTCCGCGCCGGGCTCGCCGGGCGGTCGCGAATACAGGGCATCGACGTCGCTGAGGAGAACCAGCAGATTCGCACCGACGAGTTCGGCGACGAGCGACGCCAAACGGTCGTTGTCACCGAACCGAATCTCGTGAGTCGCCACAGTGTCGTTTTCGTTGACGATGGGCAAAAAACGAAGATCCAGAAGTTTATCCATCGCCGCTTTCGCGTTCACCCGCGTCGACTCGGTTTCGAGGTCGCCGGAGGTCAACAAAACCTGTGCCGCAACGATACCGAAGCGGTTCAGGCTGTCCTGATACCGCACCATCAACATGGTCTGACCGACCGCCGCCGCGGCCTGTTCTGTGACCAAATCGTTCTGCGGGCGCGCGGACAGTCCGAAATGCGGGAGTGCGGTGGCGATTGCACCACTCGACACGAGGACAACCTCGATTCCGCGCGAGTGAGCAGCAGCAAGAGCATCGACAATTACGGCGAGCTGCGAGGCATTGTCACCGCTAATCGACGACGAGCCGACCTTGACCACAATTCGCTTGGCCGACGTCACCTCACTTCGACGTTCCACCCTCGTCCTCTTCCGTCCACATCCCTGCCACACGTTCCCGTTCGAGTTCTTCGCGCGCCGCCGCCTTCGCGTCCATGCGTTCTTTGTAGGACTGTCGGCGCTGCACGTTGGTTGTTCGCGTGTTGTCGTCCAGTCGCATATCGGTTCCGCGCGGGCTCACCATCATCTCGGCGGCACTCGTCATGGTGGGTTCCCAATCGAACACGAATCGATCGCCGTCACCGATGAACACGGTCGCTCCGGGGATTGCCCCGGCCTTGTACAACTGGTCATCAAGATCGATTTTCGCGAGACGGTCACTGAGGTATCCGACCGCCTCGTCGTTGGTGAAGTCGGTTTGTTGGACCCAGCGCTCGGGCTTTGCACCCCGCACCCGATAGGTCACATCGTCGCCCCGTTGTTCGACGAGAACAGTGAGTTGCTTTTCGTCGACCGCGCGAGGGCGAATGACGATCCGTTGTTGCGATTCTTCGGCAGCGAGTCGTTCGGCACGGTCCGCGCCGACCATCTGCCCGATGTGAAGGGTGAGCTCGCGAAGTCCTGCGCGTGACGCAGCCGAGACGGCAAAGACGTCAAACCCGCGTCCCTCGAAATCGGCGCGCACCAGTTCGGCGAGCTCGGCAGCCTCGGGCACATCAATCTTGTTGAGCGCAATGATCTGGGGTCGTTCGATCAGCGGCACCGCTCCGTCCGGAACGGGATACGCGGCGAGTTCTGCTCGGATCACGTCGAAGTCACTCATCGGGTCACGCCCGGGTTCGAGGGTCGCGCAGTCGATGACGTGCACGAGAACACGGCAACGCTCGACGTGCCGAAGAAAGTCGAGACCCAAACCTTTACCTTCGGACGCGCCCTCGATGAGACCCGGCACATCCGCAATCGTGTAGCGATACTGTTCGACATCGACGACACCGAGGTTGGGGTGCAGTGTCGTGAACGGGTAGTCCGCGATTTTGGGCTTAGCGGCAGAGACCGAGGCGATGAGGGACGATTTTCCGGCCGACGGGAAACCGACCAGGGCGACGTCCGCGACGGTCTTGAGTTCGAGGACGACGTCACCGTCCCAGCCAAAGGTCCCGAGCAGCGCGAATCCCGGCGCCTTTCGCTTTTGCGAGGCGAGCGCGGCGTTTCCCAGCCCGCCCTGTCCGCCGGGGGCGACCACGAACTCCATGGCGGGCTTGTCCAGGTCAATGATCACTTCTCCGTCGGCGTCTTTGACGACGGTGCCGACGGGAACGGGGAGGGTGAGGGTTTCACCCTTGTGGCCGCTGCGGTGATCGCCCATGCCGAAGCCGCCGTTTTCGCTCGAGCGATGCGGGCGGTAGTGAAAATCGAGAAGAGTCGTGACCTGGGGGTCGGAGACGAGGATGATATCGCCACCGTTACCGCCGTTACCGCCGTCCGGGCCGGCGAGTGGCTTGAATTTTTCGCGCTTGACGGAGACACAGCCGTTTCCGCCGTGCCCGGCCTTGAGGTGAACGGTCACCTCGTCGATGAACGAAACCATGTCACCTCCCTTTCCTGCATAAACACGACAAGGCGGGCCGAAGCCCGCCCCGCCGAATGAAAACCTTAGGCGTGCTGAACGACGTTGATGACCTTACGGCCACCCTTCGCGCCGAACTCGACCGCACCCGGAACGAGGGCGAACAACGTGTCGTCACCACCGCGACCAACACCCGCGCCGGGGTGGAAGTGCGTTCCACGCTGGCGAACGATGATCTCGCCCGCCTTGACGACCTGGCCGCCGTAACGCTTTACACCGAGGTACTGGGGGTTCGAGTCGCGACCATTACGAGTGGATGACGCTCCCTTTTTGTGTGCCATGTCGTTGTTCTCCCTCGGCTACTTGATGCTGGTAATTTTCACGCGGGTGAGGTCGGCGCGAAAGCCCTGGCGCTTGTGATACCCCGTCTTGTTCTTGAACTTGTGAATGATGATCTTGGGACCGCGGAGGTCCTCGATGACCTGAGCGGTGACCGACACCTTGGCGAGAGCCGCAGCGTTGGTTTCAATCTTGTCGCCATCAACGAGGAGGACCGGTGCGAACGAAATCGAACCCTTGTCGTCGGCCTGAATGCGGTCGACAGTGAGAATGGTCCCAACTTCGACCTTTTCCTGTCGCCCTCCGGCGCGCACAATCGCGTAAACCACGGTGATGTCCTTTCGAAAACCTCTGTGCGCTGCCCAGAGTGGACCAAGCGCACCAACTCCCAAGAGTAACCGATGGCGGCTCTCGAGGCAAATCCTGCTAGTCGGCGGGGGTCCCCTCGGTCGGGATGCCGCCATTGGTCGCGCTCTTCGTGGCGCGACGCGGACGCCTAGCCGTGCGTCCGCCCGCAAGAGGGGCTTCGGGGAGCGCGTCGAGCAACGAATCGAGATCCGCGACGGGCGCCGATTTCCCACGGGATTTGACCGTTTGTGCGCCCTCCTGTAGAACGGTCGCCGTAGCAATCGCGGCGAGAGCCGTGCGCGCGCCGTCCGTGATTTCGTGGGTTCCTGACTGAGCCGGTTGCTGCTTGGTCTGAGCCGGTTGCTTTCCTCGGCCCCGACGTGACGCCCCCGGTTCGGGTGAGCCCTCGACACGAGCCTTGCCGACGGGTTCGTGGTGGATGATGATTCCGCGACCAGCACACACCTCACACGGCTCGCCGAACGTTTCCAGCAGACCGAGTCCCAATTTCTTCCGCGTCATCTGAACCAGCCCAAGGCTGGTGATTTCTGCCACCTGGTGTTTCGTGCGGTCCCGCGACAGACATTCGATGAGGCGTCGCTGGACCAGATCGCGATTGCTCTCGAGAACCATGTCGATGAAGTCGATGACGACGATTCCACCGATGTCACGCAACCGCAGTTGTCGGACAATCTCTTCTGCGGATTCGAGGTTGTTTTTGGTGACCGTCTCTTCGAGGTTTCCGCCCGAACCGACGAATTTACCCGTGTTGACGTCGATCACGGTCATCGCCTCGGTTCGGTCGATGACGAGCGAACCTCCCGACGGCAACCAGACCTTGCGGTCGAGTGCCTTGATGATTTGTTCGTTGATCCGGTAGGTGTCGAACGGGTCCGTTCCGTCATCGTGATCGATAATACGCTCGATGAGGTCCGGCGCAACCTGCTCCAGATAGTCCGTGATGACGGCCTTCGCCTCGGAACCGTGAATCACGATGTTCTGGAAATCCTCGTTGAACACGTCGCGGATGATTTTGACCAGGAGGTCCGGCTCCGAGTGCAAGAGCACCGGTCCGTTTCCCTTTTCCGCCTTCTTCTGAATCGCATCCCACTGCGCGGTCAATCGCTTGACGTCGAGCGTCAACTGTTCTTCCGTCGCACCCTCGGCCGCGGTTCGGACAATCACACCGGCGTTTTCGGGCAGAACCGTGGACAGGATCGCCTTCAACCGCGAGCGTTCCGAGTCGGGCAACTTGCGCGAGATGCCGTTGATGGAACCGCTGGGGACGTACACGACATAACGGCCCGGCAGAGTGATTTGGCTCGTCAGTCGAGCACCCTTGTGGCCGACGGGATCCTTGGTGACCTGAACGAGCAACGGGTCGCCCGTCTTGAGAGCCATCTCGATACGCCGAGGTTGGTTGGCATTGTCCTCTGTCGTCGCGGCGTCCCAATCCACTTCGCCCGAGTACAGCACCGCATTGCGGCCCCGACCGATGTCGACGAACGCGGCTTCCATCGAAGGAAGCACGTTCTGCACTTTTCCGATGTAGACGTTTCCGATGATGCTCGACTCGGTCGACCGCGCCACATAGTGCTCGACCAGAACCGTGTCTTCGAGAACACCGATTTGGATTCGGCCGTCTTTCGACCGGACAATCATCTTCCGGTCGACGCTTTCGCGACGAGCCAGGAACTCGGTTTCCGTGACGACGGGACGACGGCGTCCGCTGTCCCGCGAATCGCGGCGGCGCTGGCGCTTCGCTTCGATGCGGGTGGAACCGCGAACGCGCTGCGGCTCGGAAATCTGTTCCGGCTCGATGTAGACCCGCTCGACGCGCTCGGACCGTTCGGCACGGTTACCACGGCTACGGCGGCGGACCGACGGGCCTTCGTCTTCGATCGGCCGGCTCGCACGAACCGGGATGTATTCGGGTGCCGGCGGGCGGAACACCAGTTGCATCGCGTTGTCGAGCACAATGGGCTCGAAAGCTGGCTTTGCGGCCGCTTCGGCTGCGTCGGTCGAGTCCGCTTCAGGCGCGGCCGGCGCGGCGCTCGACTCGGTCGGTTCCGGCAGTGTCTCGGGAACCACGAACGGAGACAACACCTGGTCGTTCGGGTCAAAATCCTTTTTCTTCACCATTTTCAGGTGCACCTCTCGGCGATTTCTCACGAAATCTAAATCTGTGAAGCAGAGCTTCTAATCTTGTGTTGCGACCGCATCGAGTGACGCGATCCGCGTACTGTCACTACGCACGGAACTGGCTATCCGCTCGAATCTTTCGATTTCCAGCCCGGTGAGCCCGGGAAAGTTCTGCGCGACAATCGCGCTTGACCAGTATAACCCCAAAGTGGGCCCACGGCTGGAGGTTCACTCGAGTGGTGGATAATGAAAGGGTGAACCCCACCTTCCGCGGCCGAATCGCGTTCGGCGCCTTCATCCTTGTTCTGGGTCTGATTTCGGCGTGGGCCGCGTTGACACTGTCGACCGAGGGGTACTACCTGCTCAAAGACGGCACGCAGCCGTCGTGCAACATCAACCCCTTCTTCAGTTGCGGGAACGTGATGCAATCGGATGAGGCTCGCGCGTTCTTCGGCGTCCCCAACTATTTCTGGGGACTCATCGGTTGGGGGGTTGTGTCCGCGACGGGTGCGGCGATGCTCGCCGGCGCAACCTTCGCCCGCTGGTACTGGCGCGCATTCCTCATCGGAAACTTCGTCGCCTGGTTCTTCTTGATGTGGCTGTTCGTCTCTGCAGTTTACGAAATCGGTTTCCTGTGCCTGTACTGCATGATCACGTGGGCGACACAATCCACCCTGTTGTGGATTCTCGTGCCGTGGCTTCTTCGGGAAAAGCTGCTGGTCGACAACGACCGGCTGTCCCGAATCGGCGGCACGCTACTTCCCTACTCGTGGGTTCTCGTCGTCGCCAACCTCGGAACAATCGCCATTGCG
>CAMDKN010000079.1 GCA_945901035.1 Gulosibacter massiliensis
AGTTCGCGAAGATGGCATTCGAGCGCGTCGGGCACGTTCACCTCAAGGACATCCGCCTCGACGTGGTTCCGGCGGTTCTTCGCCGCGAGGTGTCGCTCATGGCGGCCACGCAGGCGGGCGTGTTCACCAACCTTGGCGCGGGCGACGTCGACATCCTCGGTGTCGTCCAGACCCTCGAGTCCGCCGGCTATCGCGGCTGGTACGTCATCGAACAAGACACGGCGATCACGGGTGGATTCCCCGCCGAGGGCGACGGTCCCGTCCACCAAGTCGCCGCGTCCCTCAAATATTTGACCGACGTCGTCGCACCGACACTCGGATAACCGCCGTGTCCACCTGGGAAGTTCTGAGTGTCGGTCGAATCAGTGTCGATTTGTACGCGGTCGAGCCGAATATCGGATTCGACGGACAGCAGAGTTTCCAGAAATCCGTCGGCGGGAGTCCCACCAACGTGGCGGTGGCCGCCGCTCAGTTGGGACACCGTGTGGGCCTCGTCACGAAAGTCGGCGATGACGCGTTTGGCGATTACGTTCGAGGTCGCTTGAACAACTGGGGGGTCGCCACCGATTTCGTCACGTCCCAACCCAACGCACAGACTCCGCTCGCTCTGGCGGCTCTGACGCCTCCGGAAAGCCCCACCGTCATCTTTTACCGGGGTCCGGCTGCGCCCGACACCACACTGACGACCGACGACGTCCCCGCTGACGTCGTGCGCGACACGCCAATTCTGTGGATCAGCCAGGGCTCGTTGGCGCAGGGAACCACCGCCGAGACCTGCCTCACGTGGATGGGAATGCGGTCACGCGAACAACACACCATCCTGGATTTGGACTATCGACCCTCGCTGTGGGCGGACCGAGACGCGGCGCGCGCCATGGCGACGCGGGCGATTGCCCTGGCCACCGTGGTCGTCGGCAACCGAGAAGAGTGTGCCGTTGCCGTCGGAACCGACGTGCCGGATGGCGCGGCCGACCTGTTATTGGCCGCCGGCGCCACACTCGCCATCATCAAACTCGGTGCGGACGGTGCGCTGATGGCGACCGCAACCGAGCGGATTCGAATTCCGGCCACCCCGATTGACGTCGTGTGTGGGCTCGGCGCTGGTGACGCATTCGGTGGGGCGCTCTGCCACGGATTGCTGGGCGGCTGGGATCTAGAACGTATCGGGCGTGCGGCCAACGCCGCCGGAGCGCTGGTGTCCACCAAACTCACCTGCGCCGACGCAATGCCGAACGTTGCCGAATTGGACGAAATGATCGGAGCGACCGCATGACACTCGACCGCGACCTGTACCGCGCCCTACTCGACGCGAGGGTGTTTGAACCGCAGGCACTTCTCGATGCCCTCACGTCACGGCGACGCCGAACGATCGCCGGAACCGACGGCAAACTGCTCATCTTGGCCGCCGATCACACCGCGCGCGGCAAAATTTCGCTGGGCGCAGACGCCCTCGCGATGGCGGATCGTTTCACTCTGCTGGAACGATTGGTCCGTTGTCTCGCCCTGCCGCACGTCGACGGCGTGCTGGCGAGCGCCGACATCCTCGAGGAACTCGCGTGGCTCGGAGCGCTGGATGGCAAGTTGGCACTCGGCACGATCAACCGGGGTGGCATCATCGGCGCGCGCTGGGAACTCGACGACCGCGTCTCGGCCTATGACGTCGACCATGTCGAATCGATGGGGCTGGACGGTGGGAAAACCTTGATTCGCATCGATTACAGCGACCCGAGCGTCGCCCGTACTCTCGAAACGGTCGCTCGGATCTCGACCGAACTGGCCGACCGCCGAATCATGTCCCTCATCGAACCCTTGCCCTATGTGACGCAGCCGGGAGGGAATCCGACGCTGGACACATCCGATGACGCGCTCGTCAAGGTTGTCGCCATCGCATCCGGTCTTGGCGCCGTCTCGGCGTACACCTGGCTCAAGGTACCCGCGAGTTCCCGAATGACGGAGGTTGCGGGAGCGACGACGCTGCCGATCCTGATGTTGGGGGGCGAACCCGGGCCGGACGCGAATGAAACTTTTGGACTCTGGGAACAATCCATGGCAGAGCCCAACGTTCGCGGACTCGTCGCGGGTCGCGCATTGCTCTACCCGAACGACGGTGATTCGGAAGGCGCCGTTGTGCGAGCGTCGTCCATCGTTCGCCCGGGCCACACATTCACCACGGAAGGCGCATCATGACCTGGTATCACCCGGCGGGAACCCTCGCCACGGACACGGCCGACCTGCACGTCACTCCGGAAAACGCGGGTTGGGCATACAGCGGGCTGCAGGTTTTTACTCTGTCTACCGGCTCTCCCGTGAGTGTGACGCTGACCGGGGAAGAGGGCGTAATTGTGCCCCTGTCCGCGCGAAACGTCGCGGTCACGATTGATGGTGCGCCATTCACGCTGGAGGGACGCGATGGCGTGTTCGATTCGGTGTCGGACTGGATTTACGCACCCGTTGGGTCACTCGTCACCCTGAGCGGTGAGTCGGGCGAGATCGCGATCTGCACCGCTCGTGCTTCGGAGGTTTTCCCCGTTGCTCACGTCGCCGCCGCGGACGTGTCGGTCGAGGTGCGCGGATCGGGACAAGCGACCCGCCAAGTGACCAACATTGCCACCCCCGGCTCGTTTACCGCCGCCCACAAGATCAACGTCTGCGAGGTCATCACACCGGGTGGCAATTGGTCGTCATGGCCTCCGCACCGCCACGACGGCATCGGAGACTGCCCGACCAACAACGAAGAGATCTATTACTTCCGAATTGGCCGGAACGACAAGCCCCACGGAGACCCCACCGGAACCGGACTTTTTCGCTTGTACACCGTGAGCGGTTCGGTCGACGAGACACTGTCGGTGCGCGACGGAGATGTGTACGTTGTTCCCGAGGGGTACCACGGTCCCACCGTCGCACCCCCCGAATACCCGATGTACTTCCTCAACGTCCTCGCCGGTCCCGCCGAGGACAGAACCATGGCGTTTTGTGATGACCCCGCCCACCACTGGATCCGCGATTCGTGGAACACCCAAACCCAAGACCCCCGATTGCCGTGGACCACGGCAGCCGGCCGAACCGAAAAGAGCTGAACATGAACCGTCGCATTGGAGTTGCCGTCCTCGGATTGGGCTGGATGGGTCAGGCGCATTCGCGCTCGATGCTGCGCATCCCGTCGCTGTTCCCCGATCGTTCGTTTGACCCCGTTCTGGTTGTCTGTGCGGACACGGAAGAAGAACGTCGCGAACGCGCCGTGCGCGACTTCGGATTCGAACGTGCCGTCGCGGATTGGCGCGAGGCCATCAACTCGGATGACGTCGATGTGGTCTGGGTGACCGCACCGAACATGCTTCACATCCCGATGATTGAGGCCGCGTGCGCCGCCGGCAAGGCGGTCTTCAGTGAAAAGCCCATCGGCGGCAAGCCGGAACAAACGGTGGCCGCGTTCACCGCTGCGCAGGCCGCCGGTGTCCGCACCGGTGTCGGGTACAACTATTTGTGGTCACCGCTCGTCATGCACGCACGCCACTTGATTGAATCGGGCGCCCTGGGCGAAATCACCCACTACCGCGGTCGATTCATCTCGATGTACGGCAGTGACGAACTGGGTCTCTTGACCTGGCGATTCATCCTCGACCAGGCCGGATACGGCGTGACGAGTGACATCCTGAGCCACTCCGTGTCCATGGCACAGTTCCTCGTGGGCGGCATCACCGATGTGGTGGGCATGCGGAACACGACTATTCCGAAACGCCCCCTCCCCACCGGAGCGGCCAGCCACTACGGCCGTGGTCGACCCGAAGACCCCAAGGGCGATGTTGAGAACGAAGACTTCGCGTCCATGCTCTGCCACTTCGAGAACGGTGCGACCGGCACGTTCGAGGTCAGCCGCACCATGGTCGGTCCCGAAAGCCAGAACGCCTTCGAGGTTTACGGAACGAAGGGTGCGGTCGCCTGGAACCTCGAAAAGATGAACGAGTTGCAGTACTACAAACTCACGGAAGACCCCAGCTCGGGATACACCACCATCTTTGGTGGCGATCGCTTCCCGTTCCACGGCGTCTTTTCACCCGGTCAAGCCAATCCGATCGCGTTTGAAGACCTCGTCGCCATCGAGGACTACTCGTTCCTCGAGTCCATCGCAACCGATACGCCGTTCTCGCCCAGTTTCCGTGAAGCGGTCGACGTGGTGAATGTTCAGCAGGCGCTCATCGATTCGTGGGATTCGAAGACGTGGGAAACCGTGGTCGACCTGGCAGGAGATTCTCGTGGCAAGTAAGACCATTCGGCTCACCACCGCCGAGGCGCTGGTTCGCTTCCTCATCGCGCAACGGACAAACGTCGACGGTGCTAACGTGCCTCTGTTCCCCGGTGTGTACGGGATTTTCGGGCACGGAAACGTGACCAGTCTCGGCCACTCGCTCGAAACGCACCGTCAGGAACTGCCCGTCTGGCGCGGGCAAAACGAACAGGGCATGGGCCTCGCGGCGGCGGCATTCGCCAAGGCAGCGCGGCGTCAGCAAATCATGGTGTGCACCTCGTCCATCGGACCCGGTGCGACCAACATGGTGACGGCGGCGGGAGTAGCTATGTCCAACCGCCTGCCCGTGCTGTTCATCGCCGGTGACACGTTCGTTTCGCGACTTCCCGACCCGGTGCTGCAGCAGGTCGAACACTTCGGGGTTCCCTCGATCACCGTCAACGACGCGTTTCAGCCGGTCGTTCGTTACTGGGATCGCATCACGCATCCGGCCCAGATTCTGAGCTCGCTTCCGCAGGCGGTCGCGACGATGCTCGACCCGGGTGATTGCGGGCCGGCGTTTATCGGACTACCCCAGGACGTCGCCGCCGACGCATTCGACTACCCCGAGAGTTTCTTCACGGTGACCGTTCACGAGAGCCCCCGGCCTCGGCCCGACCTCGGTCAACTCGCCCGTGCCGTGGCGGCCCTTCGTTCCGCGAAACGTCCCGTCATCATCGCGGGAGGCGGCGTGCACTATTCGCGCGCCGAACACGAACTCGCCGACTTCGCCGAGAAGTTCGGCATCCCCGTCGTCGAAACGGTCGCGGGAAAATCATCGCTGCTGGCGAGCCACCCTCGCTATTCGGGCCCGCTCGGCGTGACCGGCGCGGCGGCGGCGAACCAAGTCGTGAGCGCGGCGGACGTCGTACTCGCCGTCGGGACACGGCTCGAAGACTTCACCACGGGTTCGTGGACGCTGTTCGCCCCCGACGCCCAGTTCATCGGCGTGAACGCGGCTCGGTTTGACGCGGTCAAGCACCGGTCACTTCCTCTCGTCGCGGATGCCCGCGAATCTCTCACAGAATTGAGTGCGGCTCTGACCGATTGGTCTGCTGACGAGGCGTGGACGGCCCGCGCGACCGAGTTGCGCGCCGACCTCACCGCATTCGTCAACAGTCGCACCGCCGACGATGGCGTGTGGCCGCCCAGCTACGGGCAACTGGTTGGTCTGGTGCATGATTCGGCGACACCGGACGATTACGTGCTGACGGCTGCCGGTGGATTGCCCGGCGAGCTCAACATCAACTGGATGAGCAAAGGAATCGCCACCTTCGACTGCGAATACGGTTTCTCGTGCATGGGATACGAAATCTCGGGAGCCTGGGGTGCCGCCATGGCACGTCCCAGCGGCGAGGTCTACGCGATGGTTGGCGATGGTTCCTATTTGATGATGAACTCGGACATCTACGCGTCCGTGCTTTCTGGGCACAAAATGATCCTCGTCGTCTGTGACAACGAAGGCTATGCCGTGATCGAGCGGCTCCAAACGAGCCAGGGCGGAGCGTCGTATAACAACATGCTCGCCGATTCCACCGGAACCGGCTCGGACGCACGGGTCGATTTCGCCGCACACGCTGCGGCGATGGGCGCCGTGACGTTCGAGGTTCACAGCCTCACCGAATTTGCCAATGCGCTGGCCAAGGCCAGGGCCGCAACAACGAGCGTCGTCATTGTCACCAAGGTTCGGGCGAGGGACTTTACCGAAGGCGGTGCGTTCTGGCAGGTTGGAGTGCCCGAGGTTTCCGATCGCGCAAGTGTCCTGACCGCTCGAGCCACGATGGACAAGGGTCTGACGAACCAACGACCAGGGGTCTAACTCCTCCAGCGTTCAACCCTTCAGTAGAGTGAAACGATACCCAAAACGCGAGCGAGAGGTTGGGCCGAAAGTGACCGCAGTGAAGCGTGCAA
>CAMDKN010000080.1 GCA_945901035.1 Gulosibacter massiliensis
CGGCGGCGGGTGCCGCGGCGATGAAGGGGAAACCCAGCTCACGGAGCAGGGCACGACCTTCAGCGTCGGTCTTGGCCGTGGTCACGACAGTGATGTCGAAACCGCGGACGCGGTCAATTTTGTCTTGGTCAATCTCGTGGAACACCGACTGTTCTTGCAGACCGAAGGTGTAGTTTCCGTTTCCGTCAAACTGACGCGGCGAGAGGCCACGGAAGTCGCGGATACGCGGGAGTGCGAGCGACACGAGACGGTCGACGAACTCCCAGGCACGGTCGCCCCGCAGCGTGACGTGAGCGCCAATCGGCATTCCCTCACGCAGTTTGAACTGTGCGATCGACTTACGCGCCTTCGTCACGACGGGCTTCTGACCCGTGATCTGAGTGAGGTCGCGAACAGCGCCGTCGATGACTTTGGAGTCACGGGCTGCTTCACCGACACCAGTGTTAACGACGACCTTGACCAGTTTGGGGATCTGGTGCGGGTTCGTGTAACCAAATTCCTTGGTCAACGTGCCCACAATGTCGGCGCGGTACTTGGCCTTGAGGCGGGGCTGGATTTTGCCAGCCGCTGCGGCAGTAGCGGTCATTAGAGTTTTTCACCTGACTTCTTGGCGAAGCGAACACGGACAATCTTGTCCTTGCCGTTCTTTTTTACGGTTTCGAGGCGGAAACCGACACGGGTCGGCTTCTTGGATTTGGGGTCGATGAGCGAGACGTTGGACACGTGAATGGGCGCTTCCATCGTCTCGATGCCGCCGGTCTTGGTTCCGCGATTGGTCTCGCCGGCCTTGACGTGCTTGGTCACCATATTGATGCCCTTGACGAGAACCTTGTCGGCTTCCACCAACACCTCGAGCACCTCACCGGTCTTGCCCTGGTATTCGCGTTTTCCGCTGATGACAACAACGGTGTCACCCTTTTTGATGTTCTGCATGGAACTAAATCACCTCCGGTGCCAACGACACGATCTTCATGAACTTCTTTTCGCGGAGTTCACGTCCGACGGGACCGAAGATGCGGGTTCCGCGCGGCTCGCCTTCTTTGTTCTTGATGAGGACCGCGGCGTTCTCGTCGAACTTGATGTAGGAACCGTCGGCACGACGGGTTTCCTTCACGGTACGCACGATGACGGCCTTGACGACCTCACCCTTTTTGACGTTTCCGCCCGGGATTGCATCCTTGACGGTCGCAACGATGATGTCGCCAATACCCGCGTAACGACGGGTTGAGCCGCCGAGCACACGAATCGTGAGCAGCATCTTGGCGCCGGTGTTGTCCGCGACCTTGAGTCGGGATTCCTGTTGAAGCATGTTGTTCTCCTAGTACGAGAGGCGAATTACTTCGCCTTCTCCACGATCTCGACGAGACGCCAGTTCTTGGTTGCGGACAGCGGACGGGTCTCGGCAATGACAACGAAGTCGCCGATACCGGCGGTGTTGTTCTCATCGTGAGCCTTGACCTTGGACGACCGGCTCATGACCTTGCCGTAGAGAGGGTGCTTGATGCGCGACTCAATCTTGACCGTGATGGTCTTGTCCATCTTGTCGCTCACGACGAGACCACGGCGAACCTTGCGGTACGGACGCGCCTCTGCGGGTGCGGCGTTCTTCTCGGTAGCCATTACGTGGTCTCCTCAGTGGTTTCGGCTTTGGGCTCTGCGGCTTTATCGGTCGCGGTAGCCTTCTTGGCCTTCGACGCCGCCGTGGTCGGCTTGACGACGGGGTCCTTGACGGTGCGGAATCCCAATTCTCGTTCGCGAATGATCGTGTAGATACGGGCAATGTCGCGCTTGACGGCACGAACACGTCCGTGGCTCTCGAGCTGACCGGTCGCAGACTGGAAACGAAGGTTGAAGAGTTCTTCCTTCGCCTTCTTCAACTCGGACATCAGGTGCTCGTTCTCGAACGTGTCGAGGTCAGCGGGCTTCAGGGTTTTTGTTCCGACAGACATTATGCGTCTCCCTCTTCACGCTTGATGATGCGCGCCTTGAGCGGCAACTTGTGGATGGCGCGAGTCATGGCTTCACGAGCGAGTTCCTCGGAAACACCGGCGACCTCAAAGAGGACGCGTCCCGGCTTGACGTTCGCAATCCACCACTCCGGCGAACCCTTACCGGAACCCATTCGGGTTTCGGCCGGCTTCTTGGTCAAGGGGCGGTCGGGGTAGATGTTGATCCACACCTTTCCACCACGCTTGATGTGACGGGTCATCGCGATACGCGCCGACTCAATCTGGCGGTTCGTCACGTACGCGGGCGTGATCGCCTGGATACCGAACTCACCGAACGAGACCTTGGTTCCACCGGTCGCCGCACCCGTACGCTTCGGGTGGTGCTGCTTGCGGTGTTTGACTTTACGGGGAATAAGCATGGTTTACGCCTCTGTTCCTGCGGTAGCGGCCGGAGCCTCGGTACCACGCGGCGCGCCAGCACCGCGACGAGGAGCTCCGCGGTTTCCGTCGCGACCGCCACGGGCCGCTTTTTGCGCGGCCTGTTCACGGGCGAGGTCCTTGTCGGTGATGTCACCCTTGTAGATCCAGACCTTCACTCCGATTCGACCGAACGTCGTTCGTGCTTCGTAGAAGCCGTAATCGATGTTGGCACGAAGCGTGTGGAGGGGAACTCGTCCTTCGCGGTAGAACTCGGAACGCGACATTTCAGCGCCACCGAGACGACCCGACACCTGGATTCGAACGCCCTTGGCGCCGGCGCGCTGAGCGCCCTGAAGTCCTTTACGCATCGCACGACGGAATGCCACACGAGCGGACAGTTGCTCGGCAATGCCCTGTGCGACGAGTTGCGCGTCGGCTTCGGGGTTCAGCGCCTCAACGATGTTGATGATGACGAGCTTGCCCACCAGAGCGAAAGCTTCTTCCCGCAGGCGGTCAAGGCCGGTTCCCTGGCGGCCGATGGCGACACCGGGACGCGCAACGTGCACGTCGACCGTGACACGGTCACGCGTGCGGCGAACCACCATGTGCGAAACGCCGGCGCGATCGAGTTTGTCTTGAAGGAAGCGACGGATTTTGATGTCCTCGGCCACATAGTCCGAGTACCGTTCGCCGACCTTGGTCGAGTCCGAGAACCACTGCGAACGGTGGTCCGTCGTGATTCCGAGGCGGAATCCGTAGGGGTGTACTTTCTGACCCATCTCTACTTGCCTGCCTTCGCGGTCGGGGCCTTCGCGGCGGCCTTGGGGGCTGCCTTCGATGCCGGAGCTTTCGCAGCGGCCTTGGGGGCCGCTTTCGATGCTGGAGCTTTTTCTGCAGCCTTGGGGGCCGCTTTCGGTGCCGAAACGGTCGAAACCTTGGCTTCGGGTGAGCTCAGTACAACGGTGATGTGGCTCGTGCGCTTGAGGATCTGGAATGCACGTCCCTGGGCACGAGGCTGGAATCGCTTCATCGTTGGGCCTTCGTCTACGAAAATGCGTTCGATGACCAGGTCGGCCTCGCTGATGAATTCGTTGGTCTTGTCCGCGGTGACGCGTGCGTTCGCAACAGCCGAGGCGACGAGCTTGTACACCGGCTCGGACGCTCCCTGCGGTGCGAACTTGAGGATCGCGAGGGCTTCCTCGACCTGCTTGCCGCGAACCATGTCGATGACACGGCGCGCTTTCTGCGGGGTGACCCGGATGTTCTTGAGTTTGGCGATGGCTTCAACCATGATCTGTACCCTCGCCGCTTAGCGGCGACGTCCCTTCTTGTCATCCTTCACGTGCGAACGGAAGGTACGGGTGGGGGCGAACTCGCCGAGCTTGTGTCCGACCATCGTTTCCGTGACGAACACGGGAACGTGCTTGCGACCGTCATGAACGGCAATCGTGTGACCGAGCATGGCGGGGACGATCATCGATCGGCGCGACCAGGTGCGGATAACGTTCTTGGTTCCCGCTGCATTCTGAGCAGCCACCTTACGGAAAAGGTGGTCGTCGATGAAGGGACCCTTCTTGAGACTACGAGGCATTCCGGGCTCCTACTAACGCTTCTTACCGACAGTGCGGCGACGGACAATGAGCTTGTTGCTTTCCTTCTTCGGACGACGCGTGCGTCCTTCGGACTGACCCCACGGGCTAACCGGGTGACGTCCACCGGAAGTCTTACCTTCACCACCACCGTGCGGGTGGTCGACCGGGTTCATCGCGACACCACGAACGGTCGGGCGAACGCCCTTCCAGCGCATGCGGCCGGCCTTTCCCCAGTTGATGTTGGACTGTTCGGCGTTTCCGACCTCGCCGACGGTGGCGCGGCAGCGCGCGTCGACGTTGCGGATTTCACCGGACGGCAAACGCAATTGTGCGTAGGGGCCGTCCTTGGCGACGAGACGCACCGACGCACCCGCTGAGCGGGCCATCTTTGCGCCACCACCGGGACGGAGTTCGATCGCGTGGATTACGGTTCCGACCGGGATGTTACGAAGAGGCAAGTTGTTGCCGGGCTTGATGTCGGCCGAAGGACCCGACTCGACGATGTCGCCCTGGCTGAGCTTGTTCGGCGCGAGGATGTAGCGCTTGGTTCCATCGAGATAGTGAAGGAGAGCGATACGAGCGGTGCGGTTGGGGTCGTACTCGATGTGAGCAACCTTGGCGTTCACGCCATCCTTGTCGTTGCGACGGAAGTCGATGAGGCGGTACTGGCGCTTGTGTCCTCCACCGATGTGGCGGGTGGTGATACGACCAGCGTTATTACGACCACCGGTCTTGGGAAGCGGCTGAAGCAGCGACTTCTCGGGGGTCGACCGCGTGATCTCGGCGAAGTCCGAAACGGACGATCCACGGCGACCGGGCGTCGTGGGCTTGTATTTGCGAATAGCCATGTTGTCTCGTCCTTATCCCTATCCGACACTCGTAAAGATGTCGATGGTGCCCGACTTGAGGGTGACAATGGCGCGCTTGGTGTCCTTGCGCTTGCCCATGCCGAACTTCGTCCGGCGGGTCTTGCCCGTCCGGTTGAGAGTGTTGACCGATGCGACCTTGACGTTGAAGATTTTTTCGATCGCGAGCTTGATCTCGGTCTTGTTCGAGTCGGGAGCGACGACGAAGGTGTACTTGCCTTCGTCGATGAGTCCGTAGGACTTTTCGCTCACGACCGGCGAGACGATGATGTCACGCGGGTCCTTGTTGTGTGCTTTCGCGAGGATGCTCATGCGGACACCTCTTTCGTGGTCTTGGCGGCAACGAACGTGTCGTACGCGGCCTGCGTGAAGATGATGTCGTCAGCGTGCAACACGTCGTAGGCGTTGAGCTGGCCCGCGGTGATCGTGTGAACGCCGATGATGTTGCGGACGCTCTTTTCGGTCACCACGTCGTTCGGCATGACCACGACGAGGACGCGGGGTCCGGTCGTGAGGTCAGCGACGAGCTTGGACGCGGTCTTGGTCGACGGAGCGTCACCGGGGACGAACGACGTCACCACGTGAACGCGGTTGGCACGAGCACGGTCCGAGATCGCACCGAGCAACGCGAGGTGGATCATCTTCTTGGGGGTGCGCTGCGAGTAGTCGCGAGGGGTCGGGCCGTGGACAATTCCACCACCGCGGTGCTGGGGCATACGGACCGAACCCTGACGAGCGCGACCGGTTCCCTTCTGCTTGAACGGCTTGCGTCCCGAACCGGAAACTTCTCCGCGGTTCTTGGTCTTGTGCGTGCCCTGACGAGCAGCGGCGAGCTGGGCGACAACGACCTGGTGGATGAGCGGCACGTTGGCCACAACATCGAACACCGAGCCGGGGAGCTCGACTGTGCCGGTCTTCTTGCCGGCAGCGTCAACGATGGATACCTGTGACATGGTCTTTAGGCTCCCTTCACTGCGTTGCGAACGAAGACGAGGCGACCGGCGGGACCGGGAACCGCGCCCTTGATAAGGAGGAGTCCACGCTCGGAATCAACAGCGTGAACCTTGAGGTTCAAAACGGTGACGCGATCGAAACCCATGCGACCGGCCATACGCATTCCCTTGAACACGCGCGACGGCGTCGAGGACGCACCAATCGAGCCGGGCTTACGGTGGTTGCGGTGCGAACCGTGCGACGCGGAAACGCCCTTGAAGTTGTGACGCTTCATGACACCGGCAAAACCTTTACCCTTGGACGTTCCGACCACGTCGATGCCCTCGCCCGCGGCGAAGATGTCAACGGTCAGTTCCTGTCCGAGGTTGTAGGTAGCGGCATCCGGGGTGCGGATTTCAG
>CAMDKN010000081.1 GCA_945901035.1 Gulosibacter massiliensis
GGTGGCTTGTTCTTGTTGCGACCAGCGGGACGCCCGGTGGTCGGTGAGTCAATCAATTCGGGGATTTGATCGTCGGGCACATCCGCCACGTAGTGACGGACGGTTTCATTACCCTCGGCGTCCCAATAGGACACCGCGACACGTTCCGCGTGGTTACCGTGATCGTGCTCCCCCATGGGGCCAGAACCCACACGCGTTCCTCGAATTGCGCTTCCCCCTGCCACGGTGACCCCTAGACCAATTCGAATCGGGTGAACAGGCCTATCGCCACCACGGAGAGGACCCAGATGATCGCAATGACAATCGTGAGGCGATTGAGGTTACGCTCTGCGACACCGCTCGAGCCCAGTGTCGAGGACACTCCACCCCCGAACATGTCCGAGAGCCCGCCGCCACGGCCGCGGTGAAGAAGAATCGTCATCGTCAACATGATGCTGGTGACCGCCAGGATGACCTGGACTGTGATGTAAAGAATTTCCATGATTGTCCTAGTTTAGGCGATGACGTGCCGTGGGAACTGCACAATTTTTGCGAATTCTTCTGCGTCGAGGCTTGCCCCTCCGACGAGCGCGCCGTCGATGTCTTTCTCTCGCACGAAGGACGCGATGTTTCCCGACTTCACGCTGCCGCCGTACAACACTCGTGTGGACGCCGCGGCGTCTGTGGACATCTCCCGACCAATGACACCGCGTAGCGCGGCACAAACGTCTTGCGCCTGTGCTGGGCTTGCCGCCTTCCCGGATCCGATTGCCCACACGGGTTCGTACGCCACCACAATTTCGGCGTCGGCCGGGATGGCACGAAGAGCAGCGGTGAGCTGCGTCACGGGGACCGCGCTGGGACCGAACTTCTCCAGGTCTTCCGCGGTTTCCCCGACACAAATCACCGGAACGAGTCCGTGTTTCAGCGCGGCGAGAACTTTTGCCGCGACGATCTCGTCGTTTTCGTGGTGGTCCTGTCGGCGCTCCGAGTGCCCCACGATCACATAGGTGCACCCGAGTTTTTTGAGGAACAGCGCCGAGATATCCCCGGTGTGCGCGCCCTCATCGTGCGGAGAAAGATCCTGTCCACCGAAGGCAAAGGCGAGTCCGTCGCTATCGATGAGCGTCTGAACCGACCGGATGTCGGTGAACGGAGGAAAAAACGCGACGTCAACGTCCGTTACAGGAAATTTCGCGTCCTTGAGGATCCACGAGATCTTCTGCACGAACGCGATTGCGCGCATGTGGTCGAAGTTCATCTTCCAGTTTCCAGCGATGAGGGGCTTCCGCGCTACCATCCGAGTACCTCCAGTCCGGGCAGTGACTTTCCTTCGAGGAATTCTAGGCTTGCGCCGCCGCCAGTTGAAATGTGTCCGAAGGACGAGTCGGGGAACCCGAACGCCCGCACCGCCGCCGCTGAATCGCCGCCGCCGACCACACCGAGCCCGTCCATCTCGGTGAGCGCCGTGGCAACCGCTCGCGTGCCCGCCGCGAACGCCGCCATTTCGAAGACGCCCATTGGGCCATTCCAGAAGACGGTTCGGGACGAACGGATCAGATCGGCGAACCGCCGTGATGTATCGGGTCCGATGTCGAGCCCCACACCGGACGCTCCGTAGGGAGTGTCCTCCATCGCGTCACTCGAGGTGACCGTGACGTCGGCGTCGGCAGCGAACGTGTTAGCGACGACGATGTCGGTGGGCAGGATTACCCCCACACCCAATTTCTGCGCTGTTTCGAGATAGCCGCGAACGGTGTCGAGTCGGTCGACTTCGCAGAGCGATGCGCCGACTCGGTGTCCCTGCGCGGCAAGGAACGTGAACACCATGCCGCCACCGATGAGCAGGCGGTCGATGCGGGGAAGAAGATGTTCGATCACACCCAGTTTGTCCGACACCTTCGATCCGCCCAGAACGACAGTGTACGGGCGTGCTGCGTCGGTGGTGAGTCGGTGCAAAATATCGGTTTCGGTCGCCACCAGAAGACCAGCCGAACTCGGAACGATACGTGCCGCGTCGTATACGCTGGCGTGCTTCCGATGAACTACCCCGAACCCGTCCGAAACGAGCAGGTCCACTCCGGTCGTGAGTTGTGTGGCGAACTCTAGGCGATCCGACTCGGCCGCCGAGGTCTCTCGGGCGTCGAACCGCAGGTTCTCGAGAACCAGTACTTCTCCCGGCACCAGTGCTCGTCGGCGCGCGTCGGCGTCCGGTCCGACCGTGTCCCGTGCGAAATGGACGGGAACGGTGAGTAATTCGCCCAGGCGCCTGGCCACGGGTTCGAGTGACCATGTGGAATCGACCACACCGTCGGGACGGCCGAGGTGTGACATCACGATGACGGCAGCGCCCGCACGAATCAGGTACTCAAGGGTCGGCAGCGACGCTCGGATGCGACCGTCGTCAGCAATCACGGCGTTCGAGAAGGGAACATTGAAATCACTCCGGACGAGAACAGTTTTTCCGGTGAGGTCGCCCGTCGATTGGAGTGTTCGCAGCGACATTAGAGACGTTCGGCGACGTATTCGGTCAGGTCGACGAGTCGGTTCGAGTAGCCCCACTCGTTGTCATACCAGGCCGACACCTTGACGGTGTTCCCGATCACTTTCACGAGACCCGCATCGAAAATCGCGGAGTGTGGGTCCGACACGATGTCGCTCGACACCAACGGCTCGTCGGTATAGGAGAGAATTCCCTTGAGGTATCCCTCGGAGGCGGTCTTGTACGCCGCCAAAACCTCGTCGACGGTCACCGTGGACGGGGTGACGACCGTCAAATCGGTGATCGATCCCGTCGGTACCGGCACGCGGAGCGCAAAACCATCGAGTTTGCCCTTCAATTCTGGCAAGACGAGACCAATTGCCTTGGCGGCGCCGGTTGACGACGGAACAATGTTGATCGCTGCCGCACGGGCGCGTCGAAGGTCGTCGTGAGGACCGTCCTGCAGGTTTTGGTCCGCCGTGTACGCGTGCACCGTGGTCATCAATCCGTTCTCGATACCAAACGCGTCGTGGAACACCTTGGCCAGTGGCGCGAGGCAATTGGTCGTGCACGAGGCGTTCGAGATGATGAGATCGGTTTCGGGGTTGTACGTCTCGTGGTTGACGCCCATGACGAACGTTCCGTGTACGTCGGTGCCGGGCGCAGAGATAAGGACCTTCGTTGCGCCTGCATCACGGTGTTTTTGTGCGTCCGTGACATTGGTGAACCGTCCGGTTGACTCGATGACGATCTGAACACCCAGCGCCGCCCAGGGCAAAAGGGCCGGATCGCGTTCGGCGAGAACCTTAATCTTTTTGCCGTTGACGATCACGTGAGTGTCGTCGAAACTCACGTCGGCGTTGATGCGCCCCGCAACCGAGTCGTACTTCAGCAGTGTTGCGAGCGAACGGGTGTCGGACAAATCGTTCACGGCAACAATGTCAAGGCCGCTCCCCTGGGCTAACGCCGCACGCAAATAATTACGGCCGATACGACCGAAGCCATTGATTCCAATTTTGACGCTCACACTAAGTCCTCACGGGATGTTGAAGTGGGCAAAACAAAAGTAACGCGCCAACAGCGGCAACGTTACCTATCTACGACAATAGCAAAATTGCCGACGAGTGCGCGCGCGCGGCGGCGAATCGCTCCGCAACGTTGTCCCAATTGACAATGTTCCAGAATGCCTTCACGTAATCGGCCTTGACGTTTTGATAGTCGAGGTAAAAAGCGTGTTCCCACATGTCAAGCTGCAGAAGCGGAGTTGTTCCCTGAGCCGTGTTGGCCTGCTGATCGAACAACTGCTGGATGATGAGCCGCGAACCGACCGGATCCCACGACAAAATGCCCCAGCCACTTCCCTGAATTCCGAGGCTGGCCGCCGAGAAATGTGCCGCGAAAGCGTCAAACGACCCGAAAAATTCGTCAATCGCCGCGGACAATTCTCCGCTGGGTCGTTCGGCCGCATTCGGGGCGAGATTTGTCCAGAAAATCGAGTGGTTGATATGCCCACCGAGGTGGAACGCCAAATCCTTTTCGAGCTTGTTGATGGCACCGAACGAATTAGCGGCACGGGCCTCTTCCATTTGTTCGAGAGCCGCATTCGCTCCGGCGACATAGGCCGCGTGGTGCTTGGAGTGGTGCAACTCCATAATCCGCGCCGAGATGTGCGGTTCGAGAGCCGCATAATCGTAGGTCAATTCGGGAAGAGTGTAGACGGGCATGGTGATCCTTTCGGTCGGGTGTATCGATTAGTCGTCGAGCAGTGGTATTCCATCCGAGGTGGAGGGAATGCCCAAATCGGTCGCCTTTTTATCTGCCATCGCGAGCAATCGTCGAATACGACCGGCGACGGCGTCCTTGGTCATGACCGGAGTCGCGAAATGGCCCAACTCGTCCAGGCTCGCTTCGCGGTTATCCAGTCGAAGTCGTCCGGCATACGCCAAATGGTCAGGTATCCCCTCGCCGAGGATCTCAAAAGCGCGCTCCACTCGCGCACAGGCAGCCACTGCGGCTTGCGCGCTCCGTCGCAGGTTCGCGTCGTCGAAGTTGACGAGGCGATTGGCGTTCGCCCGCACTTCACGAGTCGCTCGTGCTTCGTTCCACTTGTCAAGGCTGGTGGCGGCGCCCATATAGGTGAGGAAGGACGAAATCGCGTCGGCGTCGCGAATTACTACGCGGAAGCCGCCGCGCACGTCGCGGGTTTTGGCGCTGATTCCGCAACGATTGCAGGCCCCGACCAGGGCCATCGCCGCTTCGTTGGTCGGAGCCGCGATTTCAATGATTTGGCTTCGGCCAGGATCCGACACGACCCCGCGGGCGAGGAATGCGCCGCGCAGCACACCGACCAGATCTCCGACAGGAGAAGTAGTCACCTTGTTGGGCAATCCGCGAACCGGCCGCCGACGGGTATCGACAAGCCCGGTGTGGAGTGCGAGTTGGTCGGCTCCGTTGGTGAAGAGCACCCGAATCGTCTCAAATTTTCTGTTCGCGTTGGCGGGCACGGTTTTCGCGGTTGATTGAACGCCGAGTAGCGTGTGCGCGAGTTGGCGGGCGCGCTGAGCGGCCCCCGCGTGATCCAGTTCGATCTCGACCGCGAGTTTGCCGCCCACCACGTGCAGGCCACCGCCGAAACGCAAGAGCGTAGTCAGTTCAACGAGCCGGGTCGAAGGGGCAGCGTCGGGGAGACCGAGCACCTCATCTTTGACCGTTGTCGTCAGTGACATCCCAGTGGAGTCCTTCTCTATTCGCGACCGATATCGCGGTGTTTGCGGGTGACCGCCACCCCCGGCATCTGCTCAAGGCGGCGAGCAAGCTCTTCCGTGATTGCGACACTGCGATGCTTGCCTCCTGTACATCCTATTGCGATGGTGGCGTGGCGCTTATTTTCGCGGACGTATCCGCGCAGCGTCGCACCGAGCATCAACACCAACCCGTCGAGGTACACGTCGACATCCGTCTGTGACAGAACGAATGCGGATACGTCGGGGTGCAATCCGTTTTCGTGTCGAAGGTTCTCGGTCCAAAACGGGTTCGGCAAAAATCGGACATCACCGACGATGTCCGCATCGGCGGGGAGTCCGTGTTTGAAGCCGAACGATTCGATCACGACGTTCACATCGGCACTGTCGTCCGAACGAAAACTGTCGTAGACGAGTGTGGTGGTCTGGTGGACGTTGAGTCCTGTCGTGTCGACCACGACGTCCGAAATCCCGCGAAGTGTTTCCAATCGTGCGCGCTCGCGCTGAATGCCGTCAATCAGTGTTCCTTTTTCCTGCAGGGGATGTGGTCGGCGGACGCTCTCAAACCGTTTAATCAGTTCCGCATCGGTAGCGTCGAGAAAAAGCACGCGAACCGTTGCCCGACGGCGCAACGATTCGATTATCGGCGCGAGTTCTTCGACGCTGTCTCCGCCGCGCACATCAATCACGACGGCCAGGCGGTTCATCGTTCCCCCATCGGCGACGGCAAGGTCAACCAATGACGGCAACAACAGCGACGGGAGGTTATCAATCACGCGCCACCCGGCGTCTTCGAGAGCGTTTCCTGCAGTGGATCGCCCCGCGCCCGACATGCCCGTGACAATGATGATGTGTGCGACGTTCGCGCTCATGATGTGTCCAGCCTACTCGGGGGCTTCCGGGCGGTTGAGTGAGTCGATGATTCGCGACGCCGTGTCCAGCCCAATTCCCGGTACCGCCAGCAAATC
>CAMDKN010000082.1 GCA_945901035.1 Gulosibacter massiliensis
AACGCGGGACTCGTCGGAATGACGATTGCGGACGAGGAAGAAAAGATGACGGGACGACCCTCGATTGTCGCACGGTTGCTTGCGCCTCTGACGGGACACTAGCCAATAACCTGAAGGGGTGAGCCGACTTCTCGTCCCCGGATTGGGACGGCGCATCGGCGTCATTCTCGCCGTCGTCGCACTCGCGTCACAACTGGGGCTGATCGCGCTCTCCGCCTGGGGGGTCAGCAATGTCGCGATGATTAGAGACTGGCTCGTCGTCGGAAAAGTCGCGGGGTCCGCCCAACTCGACGCCTACATCGCCGGAGCGGGGTTGTCCGCGTCGGGCAGTTTCTATCTGCTGGCGGCCAAACCAACCCTTCACACTCCCGAGACATTCGATGACGCGTGTCCCGTTCGTGAGGCGGGAATCGCAGCGTTGGGTTGCTATTCGACCGAGACCGACACAATCCACCTGCTCGATGTAGCCGATGACACGTTCACGACACTCAAGCCGGTGGTGGCGGCTCACGAAGCGCTGCACGCGATCTGGGCTCGCTTTGATTCGCAGGAGCGTGTGTCCGTTGCCGCCGAGGTCGAAAAATCTTTTGCGAGCGTCTTGGATCCGGCAATGCTCAGCCGGCTCGCTCCGTACGAGGCGTTATCGCCGTCGCAACGTGACGGCGAACTGTTCGCGATTCTCGGAACCGAATCGGGGACGGTAACCCCAGCACTCGAGGCGGTCTACTCGCGATATTTTGACGATCGACAGGCCTGCGTCCGGCTCGCGGCTTCCTCCGCCAACGTGATCACCGAAATCGCAAGCAGCATCGAATCGATTGGAAACCAGATTCGGACGGTCGAGGACGCGGTGTTGACGGCGACCGCGTCGTACTCGTTGGAACGTCGAGCGCTCAAACGCGACATCACGACGTTCAATCGACGAGCGGACACCCCCGGACATTTTGCGTCGTCGTCGACGTTCACACGCGAACGGTCCGAATTGGCGAATCGAACCGCGCGGCTGGAACGGTCGCGCCTCGCTCTGAACGCACTCATCGAGGAGTACAACGCACTCGTCGCGCAGATGGCGATTCTCAATACGCGGGCGATGACCGTGAACACCGCGCTGGGGATCGATGCGAGCGCGATGATTACGATTCCTGCGGAACCCTGACCCTCGCGGGAAACATCTTGGCGATTTCGGTAAATTCGCGCCGAGTGGGGCTCCACGAGATCGCGGCGTCCGCGTTCTGTCGAACCTGAGCGGGTGTGGTCGCTCCGGCAATGATGCTTGACATGCCGGGAATCGCGAGCATCCACCCGACGGTCGCTTCCAACATGGTGATACGGCGGCTGTCGCAAAACTGGGCGAACCAGTCCATCGCGTCCCACGGTGCATCGGCGTGCAGGTGTTGTCGAATCCGCATGATCCTCGAGTCGGCGGGACCGCCGTCTCGGGAGAACTTGCCCGTCAACAGGCCGTTGTGGAGGGGGAACCAGGGCAGGAATCCCAGTCCCATATCCACAGCGGCGGGAATAATGTCCGACTCGGCGTCTCGCGTGAGCAGATTGTGTTCGTTTTGTGCCGAAACAAAACCTTTAAGTCCCATTCGTTTCGCGACCGAGTGCGCCTGGCGGGCTTGTTCTGCGGAATAGTTCGAATGTCCGATGTGCCGAACCTTCCCTTCCGCCATGAGTTCGTTGAGCGCCTCGAGGGTCTCGGCGATGGGCACGCGCGGGTCAGGCGTATGGTGTTGGTACAAATCGAGGTAATCGGTCTGGAGCCGTTCCAACGTCCGGTCGATCGCTGCGCGAATATAGGCACGGGATCCGCCTGGACCGATCGAGTCGAGGGGACTGGCAATTTCGACGTGGCCAAACTTCGATGCAAGAATCATCGACTTTCTATGCTGTGCCACTGACGGGCCCATGAGTCGTTCCGATAAACCGTATTCCGCTCCGTACACGTCCGCGGTGTCAAAAAAAGTGATACCCGAGTCGATGGCGGCACCCATTACCTCGGTGGTTCCACCCTCCGTGAAAGTGGGCGTATCCGGTCGACCGAAGTTGTTACAACCAAGCCCCACAGCAGAGACTAAGAGTCCGGAGAGGCCGAGATATCGAATTGGAATATCCATAAGAACTACTTTTCCCGAAGGTCGAGCGCCAACAGATCACTAACAATCTATAACATTCCGTCGCCCATTTCTCACCAATCTTGTAACCTCGATGCATGATTGAATTTGACTCTCTCATCCGACTACACAGTCCGATTGGCCGTTTGGAAATCATCGCACGTGCGGGCACAATTGTCGGCCTCGACATCGAATCGAACGGTCGTTTACCGCGGGAAACCCACTCCGAAAAGAAATCCCCGGTCCTCGCAACGGCGTCCACTCAGCTCGCCGAATACTTCGCGGGTAAACGCCAAAAATTCGATGTGCCCGTCGATCTTTCCGGAACACCGTTTCAGCAGTCGGTGTGGCAGACGCTTGCGGAAATCCCTTTCGGTCAGGTGCGGTCCTACGGCGACGTCGGCATGAGCACCGGTCGCCGGGCCGCCGGTCGAGCGGTGGGTGGTGCGGTGGGCGCAAACCCCATTCCGATCATTGTGCCGTGCCACCGGGTGTTGGGCAGTGACGGGCGAATCACGGGCTACTCGGGTGGCAACGGCATCCCCACCAAGGTCTGGCTGCTCGACCACGAAGGAATCGCCCACCGGTGACGGCGCTTCGGGTCGGAGCCGACGGTGTTGCACGCTGTTGGTGGTGCGGCGACGACCCCCTCTACGTCGACTACCACGACACCGAATGGGGTGTCCCGATTCGTGGCGACCGAGAGATGTTCGAACGCCTCGTGCTCGAAGCGTTTCAATCGGGTCTGTCCTGGATCACGATATTGCGCCGCCGCGAAGGGTTCCGCGCCGCGTTTGCCAACTTTGACCCGCACGTCATTGCGGATTTCGGTCAGGTCGACCGCGCTCGGCTGATGGCGGACACCGGAATCATTCGAAACAACGCCAAAATTGACGCCACCATTCATAACGCAAGCATCGTCGCGCGGATGATGGACACCGAACCGGGAGCACTCGATGACCTGATTTGGTCGCACGCGCCGAGTGGACACCGTCCCACCATTCGCGAAATTGCCGACCTGCCGGCCGTCACGCCCGAATCAATCGCTCTGGCGAAAGCACTCAAATCGCGTGGATTCAAATTCGTCGGACCGACCACTGCGTACGCCCACATGCAGGCGGTCGGTGTGGTGAACGATCACGTGATTGGCTGCTCGTCGGTTGCCCATTCATAAAACAGGCGGCCCAGATTGCATTACCAAGGCTGCGAAGTGGCTTATGCCGTCTTCTTCTTTCGATTGACAAGGACGAGCCACACGACCATCCCGACGAGAACGGCTCCGACGCCACCAGCGATGTAAAGAACGGTGTTATCCGACGGCACCTCGACGATGATAGAAACATCCGTGTCGCTTGCCGCCAAGTTGTCGACGATTACCGTGGAGGGGTCGTCGTCGATTTCGACTCCTTTGCCCTCGACACTGACAACGTTGTTCGCAAAGTGCAGAGTCGTGTCAACCATGAACCCCAAGTTGGCCGCCATGCCAAGCGACGAGGAGTCGTCTTCGTTCGATTGCTCGGGCATCGAACCCGTGATAGTCAGCGCTCCATTTGTTACGACGGTTTTTCCGTTCGTGAGGCCGAGCAACTGGTCAACGGTGACCGCTTCGTCGAGATCCGTTTCATCAAATGCGCATTCCGCCGAGTAGTAGTCGGTCGAATCGACAGTGGTTTCGCTGTATGTGCAGGCGTTGAAGAACTCACCCGCAGCAGGTGAACTTTCATCGTCTGAGGACTCGCTAATGAGTGCCTGAAAGCCTTCGAGTCCGCCGGAAGACGCGGCGCCACCCATTTCCGCCAGCCCATCGAACGTTTCTTTCGCCATCGACATGTCGAGACTGCCGGCAGTAACAACACCGGCCGCATCTACATCAGCAACGATGTGGATTTCGTAACAACCTGTGGTGAAGAGGGCCGTTGCGGCAATCGCTGTCGCTACAAGTGATCGTCGAATTAGATTCATGCTCTAACCCTAGACGACGAGAGTGATGGAATCAACCGTCTGCCGAACGTCGATTCCGACTGAATCGGCCCAGTCCACGAGGTCTTTTGGGGTTGCGAGGTCGAGCGAGCCGGCCACAAGGGCAGCAACGAGCTCGCCCTTGTGAACCTTGTTGAAGTGATTGAGCGCCTTGCCCCCCGACTTCGACACGACGTCGAGGTACAGCGAGGTCACGTCGGCCGGGATTGGGGCGAGGTCGCGATAACCCGCCGAACGAGCGTCCAGCACCCAGTCCCCCGCGGCCATCTCGGACAGTGCAGCCGACAGTTGACCGCCCCAGATTGACGACACCGTGTGACCGCCGAGACGCGTGTCGTACGACAAACGGTAGTTGGGGATCTCGTCGCCCGACGAAATGATGCCCCACAACGCCGAGTGGATGAACACGTGACCCGACGCCCACGCCCGTTGTTCGACCGTCCACTGCGGCGCGTTCGTCGCCGAATACAGTACTCCCGAGTATCGGTCGATGGCGGGCATGACGGGGGCGTCAATGAACACGTTGTTCGCCAGTTCCTCGACGGATTTCGGGCCGAGCTTCAAAACACGTGCGGCTTCGTCCGGATTGTCCCGACACAGGATTTCGAGAGGCACGAGAAGGTCGTAGCGCCCGGCGTCCTGCACGGGAAACGACAGGGTGAAGTGTCCCGAATGGGGTGCTCCACCCTTCAGCTTCGTCTCGGACGGGGGAAGCAGGATCCGCACTTAGGCGACCAGTTCCGCCTGGCTGGCGACAACCATCACCGTGTTGTTCTCGACCGAGAGGAATCCGCGGTCTGCTTTCGCCAGAATCACACCACTCTCGGTGTGAATTCGAACGTCACCTTCGGCGAGGACGCCGAGGAACGGTTCGTGCCCGGGAAGAATGCCCAACTCGCCTTCGACGGTTCGCGCGACGAGCATGCTCGCCTCACCCGCCCAGACCTCACGGTCGGCTGCGACGACCTGAACTCGGAGCGAGCCCATGTCTAGCCGTTATCCTTTTGGATCTGGGTCCACTTCTCTTCGACATCCGAGATGGAACCGACGTTGAAGAATGCCTGCTCGGCGACGTGGTCGAACTCGCCCTTCGCGATCGCATCGAACGACTCGATAGTGTCCTTGAGCGGAACCGTCGAGCCCTCTACACCCGTGAACTTCTTGGCCATGTAAGTGTTCTGCGAGAGGAACTGCTGAATGCGACGAGCGCGCGAGACGGTGATCTTGTCTTCTTCCGAGAGTTCGTCGACACCGAGAATCGCGATGATTTCCTGAAGTTCCTTGTTCTTCTGCAGAATCTGCTTCACCGTCGTCGCAACCCGGTAGTGGTCGGCGCCGATGTAACGCGGGTCGAGGATTCGGCTCGTCGACGTGAGCGGGTCCACGGCGGGGTACAGACCCTTCGACGCGATTTCACGCGACAATTCCGTGGTGGCGTCGAGGTGCGCGAAGGTCGTCGCGGGCGCGGGGTCGGTGTAGTCGTCCGCGGGCACATAGATGGCCTGCAGCGATGTGATCGAGTGTCCACGTGTCGACGTGATGCGCTCCTGGAGGATTCCCATCTCGTCGGCGAGGTTGGGCTGGTAACCCACGGCGGACGGCATACGGCCCAGAAGGGTCGACACCTCGGAACCCGCCTGCGTGAATCGGAAGATGTTGTCGATGAACAACAACACGTCCTGCTTTTGCACGTCACGGAAGTATTCCGCCATCGTCAGAGCCGACAGCGCGACGCGAAGACGCGTTCCCGGTGGCTCGTCCATCTGGCCGAACACGAGTGCGGTTTTGTCGAAGACGCCCGCCTCTTCCATTTCGTGGATGAGGTCGTTACCTTCACGGGTGCGCTCGCCGACACCGGCGAACACCGACACACCACCGTGATCCTGCGCCACGCGCTGGATCATTTCCTGGATCAGAACGGTCTTGCCGACACCGGCACCACCGAAGAGACCGATTTTTCCACCCTGGACGTAAGGGGTCAACAGGTCGATGACCTTGATGCCGGTTTCGAAGATCTGAGTCTTCGACTCGAGCTGGTCGAACGCCGGAGGCTTGC
>CAMDKN010000083.1 GCA_945901035.1 Gulosibacter massiliensis
CTTTGAGTCCCGCGATTATCGGAGCGACCGCGCGCGTGGCATGAACCCTGCCTTCGACGGTGTCGAGGTCGAAACCGAGCATCGTCCGGCGAATCATGAACTCGAATAACGGCGTTTTCGTCTCAAAAATCGCCGCCAGAGCCGCGTTCCCGCGCTGCTGTCGCAGGTCGCACGGGTCGAGTCCGTCGGGGGCAACCACAACGAACGTGTTCGCGACGAACTTCGAATCCTCGGCGAACGCCTTGCTCGCCGCTTTTTGACCCGCTTCGTCCGGGTCGAAAGTGAAAATGACCTCCCCGCGGCTGCGAGTGTCACCGGCATCAACGTCCCCCAGAACCCGGCGAATCAGCGAAACGTGGTCGCCGCCAAACGCGGTACCACAAGTAGCGACCGCGGTGGTCACTCCGGCGAGGTGGCAAGCCATGACGTCGGTGTAGCCCTCGACCACGACGACCCGGCGATCTTTTGCGATGTTGCGCTTGGCTAGATCGAGCCCGTAGAGGACCTTTGCCTTGTGGTACACGGGCGTTTCGGGGGTGTTCAAGTATTTCGGACCATTGTCGTCATCCCGCAGTCGACGCGCGCCGAATCCGATGGTTGCGCCGGTGACGTCCCGGATCGGCCACACCAGTCGACCGCGAAAACGATCGTAGACGCCGCGCTCGCCTCGCGACAACAATCCCGCGGTTTCCAATTCGACCTCGGTGAATTTTTTGGCCGTGAGGTGTTTCCGGACAGCGTCGAACGAATTCGGCGCGTAGCCGACACCGAACAAATCACACGCAGCACGGTCGAAGCCCCGGCTGGTCAAGAAATCCCGTCCCACTTCAGCTTCGGGCGACGTCAGCTGGTCGATGAAGAAGGCTTCCGCAGCACGATTCGCCTCGAGCAACCGGGAACGGTTCCCCGTGTCGCGTTCGGCCCCGCCATCTTCGTACGTGAGGGTGAAGTTGATACTCGCGGCGACCTTCTCGACGGCCTCGGTGAATGTCATGAGATCGATTTGCTGGAGGAACTTGTAAACGTCCCCGCTCTCTCCGCAACCGAAACACTTGAACATACCGACGTTGGGACGCACACTGAAACTGGGCGATTTTTCGTCGTGGAACGGACACAAGCCCTTGAGCGAATCTGCCCCGCCGCGTTTGAGAGTGACGTACTGACCGACGATATCCGCGATGTTGGCGCGCTGTTTTACCTCATCGATGTCAGATTTCCGAATGAGCCCAGCCACATCTCCATTCTATGGAGTGGACCGACAGGTGCGCCGGGCACCGTTTACCGACCTCAGGACAATACTGCCGGGATGCTGAAGAGGATGAACACGCCCACTGACCATATGACCGTCGAGAATATGACCAAATAAGCGACGAGGTTTTGTACTTTCATAACCGCCGTGACACCCAGCAAAAACAGGGAAACAGCGAACAGGGCCGTGAGCATCTGGAGTGTATTGCTGTAACCGCTCTCCGTGTTCGACATTTCCCAATACTCGTCACCGCTCGCCCACGTTTCGTCGTACGGGCCATAGAGAGCCGTCATATAGGGGACGCACTCTGCCAACTGCATCATCGGATCCTCAACAAAGCACGACCATGCATCGTTGTACAACTCGTAGGACCCGTTCTTCGTCCGAAGGTCATCGTATAGGTCGTCAACCGCGACCCCGTCAATGAAATGACGAACCTGCTTGTCTTTCCACACAGTCAAATCGTCCCGGTACTTCACTTCGGCCGTGACGAACATGTTGTTCGCATCGGCCAAAATCAACGCGTATTCCGAGCGAGCGTCATTAGCCCGACCATCGTGGAGCGACGATTGAACCGCGGCCCACGCGGCGGTAGTCGACACCACACCCAACATGACGACAATCAACAGGTCGCGCGACAAGCGTTCCAAAAAGGCTTTCACTGTGTACTCCGAAACTTTCCTCAGGGGTGGTTTTCAGCAGACTAGCACCATACGTTCCTCGCGCCTAGTTTGCCTAACCGCAGAAAAGTGGTGACGGGTTTAAGCAGTGAGGCGTTCGTGCCAGACGAGCGCGCTCTGATCGGTGAGCGAGGCGACCTGATCGATTACCGCCCGCATCGCGTCGGCATCGCTGGTTGCGGCGGTAAAGTCAGCGGCAAAACCTTGTTCGAGGTGTTGCGTCCCGGTTTGGGCGAGAACCGTGCACAGGTCGGTCAGAATCTCACGCTGGTGGGCATAGATCGGTCGGCGGGACTCGTGTGACATGACATTCGCCGCGACAATCCCCTTAAGCACCGCAATCTCCGCTCGGGTTTCTGACGGGACCACCACATCGGCACCGAACCTAACCAGGGTCTCTGACGTTGCGTGTTCACGCGTAGCCGCGGTCGCTGAGGCGGCAAACCGGCCGATGAGCGTGGACGTGAGGTTTTTGAGTGCGCCCAGTTCTTGACGCGATCCGGTCCACGAGTCAACCCAATGGCGCAGCCCATCGAGCCGATCGAACGCGGCAATGAGTTCATCGCGGGTGACCTCGCTGCCGATCCATTCGACCATCGAATCCACGAGATCCTCGTGGGCGACCCGCGACGACAGCGCCCGAACGTCGATGTAGCCGTTGACGATGGCGTCTTCGAAGTCGTGAACCGAATACCCGATGTCGTCGGACAGGTCCATCACTTGCGCTTCGATGCACAATCGTCGTTCGGCGGTGCCGCGGCGGATCCAATCAAAGATGGGACGGTCGGATTCGTACACACCGAACTTCGTTCGTCCGCCCGGTTCCGCGACACCCGTCTCGATCGTCCACGGGTATTTGCAGGATGCGTCGAGGCTCGCGCGGGTGAGGTTTAGCCCGAAACTGCGACCCGACTCGTCGAACACCTTGGGCTCGATTCGCGTCAGTACCCGGAGGGTTTGTGCATTTCCTTCGAAACCACCGAACGGCAGCGCCCAATCGTTCAGAGCCGTTTCGCCGTTGTGGCCGAACGGCGGATGCCCGAGATCGTGAGCGAGGCATGCAGTGTCGACGAGGTCGGGGTCAAGTCCGAGGCTCGCGCCGATTTCACGGCCGACCTGGGCGACCTCCAACGAATGCGTCAGGCGATTGCGGGCGAAATCGAGACCCGCCGTCGGCGAGAGGACCTGGGTCTTGGCGGCCAACCGCCTGAGCGCGCTCGAGTGAACAAGTCGCCCGCGGTCGCGCGCGAAATCTGATCGCTCGCCTTTCGTGCCCTCGGGCACGGCCCGTTCGCGGTCGAAATCCGTGTACGCGTTATCCCCCACTGTGGCTCGATTCGGTATCGACGAGTTCTCTCATGTCGCCACTGTTGATCTCGCGCGAATTGAGCCAGCCGTCCGGCAGCGAGGGTCGCTTGGGCGAACCGGCACGACCGCGTTGCCCCTCGGCGTCAGCGCCGGGATACGGTGAGTCGCGGTCGAGGTCGGCGAGGATGACGTCCATTTCTTTCAGGCTACCGACGAGAGCGAGAGCCGACCGGGTTTCTCCACCGACCGCGTATCCCTTGAAGTACCAGGCCACGTGCTTACGGATGTCGCGGCACGCGTGGTTTTCGTCTTCGAGGAACTCGACGAGCAATTCGGCGTGACGGCGGAACGCATCGGCGACGAACCCGAGATTCGGAGTGATCGTCTCGACGTCCTTGCCGAAGGCCGCTTCGAGGTCGGCGAACAACCACGGACGCCCCAGACATCCACGACCCACCACGACTCCGTCGCAACCCGTCTCGTCGACCATCCGTTTTCCGTCCGCACCGCTCCAGATATCACCGTTCCCGAGGATGGGCAGCCCGGGAATCTCCGATTTGAGCGTGCGAATCGCATCCCAGTGCGCGTTTCCCGAATAGTGCTGTGCCGCTGTTCGCGCGTGCAGGCCGATGGCCGAAACACCGATGTCCGCGGCGATTCGAGCCGCCTCGAGATACGTCAAGTGATCGTCGTCGATGCCCATGCGCATCTTGATGGTGACCGGCACGTCCCCCGCCGCCTCGACCGTCGCCCGAAGAATCTGTTCGAACAGGGTCGTCTTCCACGGAAGGGCCGCTCCCCCGCCCTTGCGCGTAACTTTCGGAACGGGACATCCGAAGTTCATGTCGATGTGGTCGGCGTGGTCTTCCTCGACGAGAATGCGTGTCGCGGCTCCGAGCGTTTGTGGGTCTACGCCGTACAACTGAATCGACCGCGTTGTCTCGGACGGGTGGTGCTGAATGAGGCGCATCGTTGTCGGATTGCGTTCGACCAAGGCGCGAGCCGTGATCATCTCCGAGACGAACAAGCCGCCGCCGTATTCGCGGCACAAACGTCGGAACGCCGTGTTCGTGATACCCGCCATGGGGGCGAGGATGACGGGAACGTCGACGTGGATCGGACCGATGTGCACGTTAGGCGCCTAAGAGTCGCTCCGCCAAGTAGCCCTCGAGTCGGTCGAGGGACACCCGCTCTTGAGACATCGAGTCGCGCTCGCGAACCGTGACGGCTTTGTCGTCGAGCGTGTCGAAGTCAACGGTGATGGCGAACGGCGTGCCGATTTCGTCTTGGCGGCGGTACCGACGACCGATCGCACCGGCGTCATCGAAATCGATGTTCCAGTGCTTGCGCAGGTTTTCGGCGAGGTCGCGGGCGAGCGGAGACAGTTCCTCGTGACGCGACAGCGGCAACACGGCCGCCTTCACGGGAGCCAATCGACGGTCGAGGCGCAACACCGTTCGGACGTCCACGCCGCCCTTGGTGTTGGGCGCTTCGTCTTCGTAGTAGGCGTCGACGAGGAACGCCATGAGCGAACGAGTGAGACCCGCGGCGGGCTCGATGACGTACGGCGTCCACCGCTCGTTTTTGGCCTGGTCGAAGTACGACAGCTCGGTGCCGGACGCCGCCGAGTGGGTCTTCAGGTCGAAGTCAGTGCGATTCGCCACTCCTTCGAGCTCTCCGAATTCACCCGACGAGAAACCGAAACGGTATTCGATGTCGACCGTTCGCTTGGAATAGTGCGACAGCTTTTCGGTGGGGTGTTCGAACAGTCGCAGGTTGTCGGGGTTGATTCCGAGGTCGGTGTACCAGCGGAATCGCTCGTCGATCCAGTACTGGTGCCATTCCTCGTCCGTTCCCGGCTCGACGAAAAACTCCATTTCCATCTGTTCGAACTCGCGGGTGCGGAAGATGAAGTTCCCCGGCGTGATCTCGTTCCGGAACGACTTGCCAATCTGGCCGATTCCAAACGGTGGCTTCTGTCGAGAGGACGAGATGACGTTGTTGAAGTTCACAAAAATGCCCTGAGCCGTTTCGGGGCGCAGGTAGTGCATGCCGGCCTCGTCGTCAACCGGTCCGAGGAAGGTCTTGAGCATGCCCGAAAACGCTTTAGGTTCGGTCCACTCGCCGCGAGTCCCGCAGTGAACGCAGGCGATGTCTTTCAGTCCGTTCTCGGCGGGGCGACCTTTCTTCACTTCGAATTCTTCTTCGAGGTGGTCCGCGCGAAAACGCTTGTGGCAGGACAGGCATTCGACGAGCGGGTCGCTGAACACCTCGACGTGACCCGATGCTTCCCAAACGGCGCGAGGCAGAATCACCGAGGAATCAAGCCCCACCACGTCGGGCCGATTCTGGACCATCGACTTCCACCATTGGCGCTTGATGTTCTCTTTCAGTTCGACACCCAAGGGGCCGTAATCCCACGCCGAGCGGCTTCCGCCGTAGATTTCGCCGGCTTGGAACACGAAACCGCGCCGTTTCGCGAGCGAAATGACGGAATCGAGTCGGTTGTTCTGAGCCACGGGTCTCCTCTAGAAAGGCGTCCCGCCAGTTTATCGGGGCGCGGGAGTGTCGACCGCACCGCCGAAGCGTCGATCACGGCGGGCGTAGTCCTCGATCGCCCGCCACAGTTGCACGCGCGAAAAGTCGGGCCACAGGGTGTCGAGGAACACCATCTCGGAATAGGCGCTCTGCCACAGCAGGAAATTCGAGGTGCGCTGTTCGCCGGACGACCGGATGAACAGATCAACATCGGGCAGGGACGGCTCGTACAGGTGAGCCTTCACCGTCTTTTCGCTGATGCGCGCGGGGTTGATCGTGCCGTTGGCGACACCGTCGGCGATGTCACGAATCGCATCGACGAGCTCGAGGCGACCGCCGTAGTTGACGCACATCTGCA
>CAMDKN010000084.1 GCA_945901035.1 Gulosibacter massiliensis
AACGCGGAGCGCTTCGCCTGACGAGGGGGTGACGTCCCACTCGTAACCGGCTTCGGACGAGAGAACCGACAATCGTCGCGCGAGGAAGGTGCTCGACGCACCCGCAGCGCACACTACGACGATTTTCACCATCGGTTCCTCCTCGTTGAATGTCATTACTGTGGCACTTTTTTAAGCGACCGTTGCGCCTTTTGGGCATAGACCTATTTCCGCGCCGGCGGAAACAGGGTTCGGACTGAGTATCGTGGTGTCAGTATGAGCGACAAGTACCTCACCCTCCTCGAACTCTTAAGGTCGACCGATGAGTGGCAGACCGCGGGGTCGTTGGCGGAGCGAATGGGTGTGACAACACGAACCGTGCGGTCGTATGTGTCGGCGGCAAAATCAATTTCCCGAACCCACGACATCATCAGTGCGACCAGCGCTGGTTACAAATTGAACCGCGAGGCTTATTTCGCGTATCTTGCGGCGTTGGAGGACAAACCCGACTCCCTGCCCTCAACCCCGCGTGAACGCGAACACCACATTGTTTATCGTTTGTCGTCCAACACGACGGGTCTCTCGATTGACGCGCTCGCCTCGTCGCTCCATGTGTCGACCGCGACGATCGAGTCGGATATCAAACGAATTCGGACAACCGCCGTCGAATCGGGGGTCGCTGTAGACCGGGTTGACAACGTCGTCGCCCTGCGAGGCGAAGAGTCTCAACTGCGCCGTTTGCGCTCAAACGTTGTTCACGACACGGCAACCTCGGGTCTCTTGAGCCTCGACACCATCGCCCTGCGGTTTGAAATCCCGTCACTCGTTGATTTCAAAACGGACCTCATCGAACGGCTCGATTATCATCGTTTTTTCATCAACGAATACGGGATTGATTCGGTTTTGCTTCACCTTGCCATCGCGGTTGATCGGGTCCGAAATGGTCAGACCCTGCCGGAGACGGAAGTCGGAGTCGACACGGACACCGCGTTTGTGGCGGGCATCGTGCGCGAGCTCGCCAAGCGACACTTTGATCTCGACCTCGGTGCGCGCGAGGAATGGTACCTGGCTCGCCAACTCGCCACCCGCATCATCACACCGAGTAGCGATTCGACGTCAACAACAGCCCGTGCGGACGCGGTCGATTTAGACACCACCATTCGCGCGATGGACCTGGTCTTTGACGAATACCTCATCGACCTTCGCAATGACGATCTCGTGGGCCGATTAGCACTGCACATTGGTCACCTCGTCACTCGGGCCAGTTTTGACTCACCGTCACGAAACCCGCTCCAAAAATCGATCAAATCCTCGTACCCACTGGTGTGGGACATTGCCGTGTTCATCGCCTCGACAATTCAAAAGGAACGGCACATCACGATTGATGAGGACGAAATCTCGTATATCGCACTGCATATCGGCAGCCATCTCGAGCGCCAGGCGCAAGCGAAAAACCGTGTGTCGGCCACGATTGTTAGCCCGTCGTATTACGACCTTCATATCGTGATGCGCGAAAGCATCGAAAAGATTCTCGGGGCAGAAATCACCATCGAATCGGTCATCACGCGCACCGACGTGCGGGCTACCGACATCACGACGGACATCGTGATCACCACAATCCCACTTCCGTTCGCGCTCGACACGATTATCCAGGTTCAACCGTTTCTCAGCGAAAACGATGTGGCCGAGGTGAGGAAGGCGGCTGCTCGAATCCGCCGAAGCCGTCGTCACGTGGTGATTCGCGAACGACTGCTGGAATTCTTCCGTCCCGAAACCTTTTTCCGAAACGTCGAATTTGCCGGTCCCGAGTCCGCCATTCGGACGTTGGGCGAATCCCTCAAGTCGCTCGGAATCATCGGTGACGCCTACATCGACAGCGCCATCGAACGGGAGCGGTTGTCCTCCACGGTCTTTGTCGACGGTCTCGCGGTCCCCCACGCCATGTCGATGACCGCAGAGAAACCCACCATCGCCATCGCCGTCAATGAAACGGCGACGGCGTGGGGCGACCACCGCGTGAACGTGGTCGCGTTCATCGCGTTCGCGGCGAGTGGGCGGGACGAGTTCCAATCCGTTTTCGAACAATTCGTGGATGTGTTTTCCGACCGCGGGCGGATGTCCGAGGTGATTAAGAACTCGTCCACCTTCGAGAGCTTCATCGACACGCTCGTCCACATCATCGACGCGTAACCTTGAGGTGAGCCCCGCGAGAGTCCGGCGGACTCTCGCGAGATATCGTCCCGCTCGGCAGGCAATTGTGAAGGTAAAGGTGGGTGAGCCCGGAGCGGAAGAATCCAGTGGATTCTTCTGTCTGATAGACAGCGCTCGCTGTACTTGATTTTTCGAAGTGAGCCCGGAGAGACTCGAACTCCCGGCATCCACGGTGTAAACGTGGCGCTCTAACCAACTGAGCTACAGGCCCTTGCTCGTCAATCTTATGGGATTTCCGTCGTCGAGCACACGGCGGTCTAGGATTGGTAAGGCGCCAGCGCAACCCTGTCGGCGCCACTTCCTCGCCACCATTGATTGGAAGAGCACCCCGATGACCGTAAATGACCAAGATCCGTATTCGTCGTCACACCTAGACAGCAATCCCGACGAGACCGCCGAATGGCAAGACTCGCTCAACGAGGTCGTCGCGGCGCAGGGTCATGAGCGCGGGCGTGACTTGATGCTGTCATTGTTGAAGAGGTCCAAAGAACTGCACTTGGGTGTTCCGATGGTGCCGACGACGGATTACCTGAACACCATCGCTCCCGAGAACGAGGCCGCCTTCCCCGGCGATGAAGAGGTCGAACGCGAGTACCGTTCCTGGATTCGCTGGAACGCAGCGGTCATGGTTCACCGAGCACAGCGACCGGGGGTCGGTGTCGGGGGGCACATCGGTTCGTATGCCTCGAGTGCCTCTCTGTACGAGGTTGGGCACAACCACTTTTTCCGCGGACCCGACCACCCCGGCGGTGGCGACCAGATTTTTTACCAGGGTCACGCGGCTCCGGGTATGTATGCCCGAGCGTTTCTCGAAGGCCGGCTGTCCGAAGACCAACTCGACGGATTTCGCCAAGAAAAGTCGCACTTTGCCGGTGGACTCTCGTCGTACCCGCACCCCCGACTCATGCCCAACTTTTGGCAATTTCCGACCGTGTCGATGGGACTCGGACCGATTAACGCGATTTACCAGGCTCAATTCAACAAGTACATGACGAACCGCGGAATCAAGGATTGTTCCGACCAGCACGTGTGGGCGTTCCTCGGTGACGGCGAAATGGACGAAGTCGAATCGCGCGGCGCACTGCAGTTAGCCGCGAATGACAATCTCGACAACCTCACCTTCGTCGTCAATTGCAACCTTCAACGCCTGGACGGGCCTGTTCGCGGTAACGGCAAAATCATCCAGGAACTCGAGTCTTTCTTCCGCGGGGCCGGATGGAACGTCATCAAGGTGGTCTGGGGTCGCGAGTGGGATACGCTCTTGGTCAACGACACTGACGGCGCTCTTCGTGACCTCATGAACAGCACTCCCGACGGTGACTTCCAAACCTACAAAGCGGAGTCGGGCAAGTACATCCGCGAAAACTTTTTCGGTCGCGATCCGCGCACTGCCGCCATGGTCGCCGATTGGACGGACGCTCAAATCTGGGATCTCAAGCGCGGCGGCCACGATTACCGCAAGCTATACGCGGCGTATTCCGAAGCGCTGTCCCACAAAGGTCAGCCCACCGTCATCCTCGCAAAAACGGTCAAGGGTTACGGTCTCGGAAAGACCTTCGAGGGACGAAACGCAGTCCACCAAATGAAGAAGCTCTCCCTGGGCGTGCTGAAATCGTTCCGGGACGACCTGCGGATTCCCATCTCGAATTCCGAATTGGAAGCCGACCCGTATCAACCGCCGTATTACAACCCGGGTCCGAACAACCCCGCGATTCAATACCTGTTG
The DNA here is from genome assembly GCA_945901035.1 of Gulosibacter massiliensis. Classification (GTDB taxonomy): domain Bacteria; phylum Actinomycetota; class Actinomycetes; order Actinomycetales; family Microbacteriaceae; genus MWH-TA3. The sequence continues at coordinate 3,917 of CAMDKN010000084.1, forward strand.
GCTAAACGCCGCGAACTCGGCGGAGCTATTCCGCAGCGCCGTCATGTTCCCGCTCCGATCGCTCTGCCCGATGACAAGCATTACAAACTCGCCAAAAAGGGCAGCGGCAAACAAGAGGTCGCGACCACGATGGCGTTCGCGCGACTGCTCAAAGACCTGCTGCGCGACGAGAGCATGGGGAAACGGTTCGTTCCGATCATCCCCGACGAAGCGCGCACGTTTGGAATGGATTCGTTTTTTCCGACCTCCAAGATTTACAACCCGGCGGGACAGAATTATGTTTCGGTCGACCGCGAACTGTTGCTCGCCTATAAAGAGAGCGTCCAGGGGCAAATCCTCCACACCGGAATCAACGAAGCGGGAGCCATGGCGGCCTTCGTCGCAGCGGGAACCTCCTACGCAACGCAGGGCGAGGTGATGGTTCCGATCTACGTGTTGTATTCGATGTTCGGCTTCCAGCGCACCGGTGACCAGATGTGGCTCGCTGGTGACCAAATGGCCCGGGGCTTCATCATCGGTGCAACCGCGGGCAAGACAACGCTGACGGGTGAAGGTCTGCAGCACGCCGACGGGCACTCACACCTCATCGCGTCGAGCAATGATGCTGTCGTCGCCTACGACCCGGCGTTCGCGTTCGAGATTGGCTACATCGTCAAGGCGGGCCTCGAGCGAATGTACGGTGGGCAACACGGTGACCCGAACGTCTTCTATTACCTCACGGTGTACAACGAACCGATGATTCAACCCGCTGAGCCCGCCAACGTCGATGTCGACGGACTGTTGCGCGGAATGTACAAGTACCGTGCGGCGACAGGTGGGCAAATCCCGGCACAGATTCTGGCCAGTGGTGTCTCGGTTCCCTGGGCACTGAAAGCCCAAGAAATCCTCGCCAGCGATTGGAATGTGGCGGCGGACGTGTGGTCGGTGACGTCGTGGAACGAGTTGCGCCGCGACGGACGCGACTCGGACCGCTACAACTTCCTTCACCCGGCGGAACTTCCGCGCATCCCCTACGTCACCGAAAAGCTCCGCGTCGAACGCGGGCCCGTCATCGCGGTCAGCGATTTCATGCACGCCGTCTCGGATCAAATCCGCCCCTACGTCCCCACCGATTTTGCCACGCTGGGTGGGGACGGGTTCGGTTTTTCGGACACTCGTGCGGCGGCGCGACGCCACTTCGCCATCGATACGGAATCCATCGTGGTTCGTGTGCTCGAGCAGCTCGCCAAGCGGGGCGAAGTCGACCGATCGGTCGTCATCGACGCGTTCCAGCGATACCGCCTCGACGACGTGACGGCGGGCACAACGGGGAACCCCGGCGGGGATGCCTAGGAATCGCATGATTATTGTCGTCTCGCCCGGCCAGGGCTCACAAACACCCGGTTTCCTCACGCCGTGGCTGGAAATCGACGGTGTTCGTGAACACCTCGAGTTGCTCTCCGACGCCGCGGACGTTGACCTCATCACTCACGGCACGATCTCGGACGCCGACACCATTCGATCGACCGACATCGCCCAGCCGCTCATTGTGGCGGCGTCGATCGTGTCCGGCACCGTGTTGTTGCGCGACTTCATCCTCGACCGAATCGGTTTCGCCGGACACTCGGTCGGCGAGTTCGCCGCCGCGCATTTCGCGGGCATTCTCAGCGACACAGACGCACTGCGTCTGGTCGGGGTTCGCGGCCGCGCCATGGCCGCCGAAGCCGCGACGATCGCCACTGGCATGAGCGCGGTGATCGGTGGTGACAGCGCAGAGCTCGACGAGGCGTTGGCAACATTCGGTCTGGTCGCAGCCAACATGAACGGCGGTGGGCAGGTCGTCGTGGCGGGTCCACTCGATTCGCTCGCTCGGCTCGCGGAGTCTCCGGTTGCCGGTTCCCGAGTAATCCCGTTGCAGGTGGCGGGCGCATTCCACACATCGTTCATGTCCGGAGCGGTCGCGACGTTGCGCGCCGCGGCCGCATCGGTGTCCACCACCAATCCCCATTCAATCATTTACAGCAACCGCGACGGTCGTCAGGTCGAGAACGGGGACGCCTACCGCGACCTCTTGGTCGGTCAGGTCGAAAGCCCGGTTCGTTGGGACCTGTGTATGGAGTCGTTCAACCGGGACGGCGTAACCGGTGTCGTCGAGCTCGCCCCGGGCGGGGCGCTGGCGGGGCTCCTCAAGCGCGGAATCAAAGGGTTGCGCACC
>CAMDKN010000085.1 GCA_945901035.1 Gulosibacter massiliensis
TGATGCGCAGCGACAGCGCCGCGCGCCGAAGCACTTCGCCCGGCTCGGCCACCGTAACGAGTGCAAGCCCCAGAAGCACCGTGATCGCGGCGGGGATCAACATCACGAGTGAACTAGCGGCGTACGGGGACCACGCCGGAGAGATCACCCACCACGCGAAAACGATCAGGATCGGAACGGGTAGCACTCGCCACGAGACACGATGCGCCCGCAGGACCACGAGGGCCCACACGGTGGAGGCGAGCACCAGTGCGATCCACACCGGAACGGTGAGCGCGTAACGCACCAGGTCACCCGCGAAAAGTACCGCAAAGACGGCGACCGTGACGGTCTTGCTTCCGACGAATGGGTGCACGAGAGACTAGCCTAGTGAGCGACGTGGAGGTGATCCTGTGTTCGCGATAGTCAATACTCCGCGCAACTACCCGTGGGGGTCCACATCGGAGATTGCCCGGGTTCGGAAAGTTGCACCGTCAGGGGAGCCCGAAGCAGAACTCTGGTTGGGTGACCACTCGGGAAGTCCCGCGCGGGTAGAGGCGACGGGCGAGTCGCTCGTTGACTGGGGGGAACGTCACGCGGATCGGTACGGGGGTCGACCGTTACCTTTTCTTCTCAAGTTACTCGCCGCCGAGTCGCCGCTGTCGATTCAGGCCCACCCAACGCGCGAGCAAGCCCGCGCGGGGTGGGACCGGGAAAACTCGTTGGGCATCGCGCTGGATTCACCTCAGCGAAATTATCGCGACCCCAACCACAAACCCGAAGTAATCATTGCGCTGACTGAGTTCACCGCGCTGTGCGGTTTTCGTCCGACGGCCGAACGCTTGCGCATCCTCCATTTCCTCGACAAATCGGGTGTCGACGGCACCGAAACCTTTCGACAGCACAGCGATCGGGGGCTGGGCGTCGCGGTCGAATGGCTACTTGGTCGAGGGGCAGGGGTCGACGAATTTCTGGCGGCGCTCGCCGAGCTGAACGCACGTTCCGGTGAGCGCGATATCGATGACGCGGTGCGGGCGGCCCAGTCGCTCGCGGCCCAATTCCCGCGCGACCCGGGTGCGGCGGTTTCGCTTTTGCTCAATCACGTCGTCCTCCGACCGGGGGAGGCGCTGTTTTTGCCCGCCGGCAACATCCACGCCTACCTCCACGGGACGGGAATCGAAGTGATGGCCGCCAGCGACAACGTGTTGCGGGGTGGATTGACCACCAAACATATCGATGTCAGCGAACTGCTGGCCGTTCTCGATGTCGACGAACTCGACGAGCCCCGATTGCAACCCCGCGTGTCGGGCTCGGTCCGGATGTTCGATCCGGGTCTGGACGATTTCGTCGTGACGGACATCGCGGTAAACGGCCGGGTCGAGGTGTCGATTGCAGGCCCCGGGATCGCCCTGGTCACCGACGGGGAACTCGTGGTGACCGCCGATACGGAATTGCGTGCGATTCAGGGGGACGCACTCTTTGTCGAGGCGGGCGAGACCATCACCACCGTCGCGGGTAACGGGCGAATCTTCCTCGCACACAGTCCTGCGCCAAGCTCGCGGCAACGCTAACTTGACTATTGCGAATAACAAGAGTGTAATTAGGTAATCAACCACTCAACTGGAGGAACTCTCGTCATGACCGAATACCGCAATGACGTCCCCGGTGACTGGGCAATCGACCCACTCCTGCTCGGAGTTATCGGTACCGGCAACGCCGTCGGTGACGATAACCCGCTCGCCTGGCAGGCCGATTCTCTGTGCACCCAAACCGACCCCGAAGCATTTTTCCCCGAAAAAGGCGGATCGACCCGCGATGCGAAGCGCATCTGTGCTGAGTGCACGGTAAAAACCGAGTGTTTGGAATACGCCCTTGCCAACGACGAACGTTTCGGCATCTGGGGCGGATTGTCGGAGCGCGAACGTCGCAAATACCGCCGTCGCGCTTAAGGACTGAGGACTCGATCCGGTGATTCGCGACTCACTCGCGATTGTCGTCGTGTCACGACGACTCCCCGAGCGACTCCCGCAACTCGTGGCGGAGCTCACGGCCGATAGTGTCCCCGGCGACATCACGGTGGTCAATCTGACGGGTGACGACCTCGTTCTGACGGGCTGTACCGTCGTCGCCGCATCACGAACCCTGTCGCTCTCGCACGCGGTCGACCGCGCGCTCAGGGACTCGAAAGCCGAGAACATTTGGATTTTGCGGGACGACACCCGCATTCGCCCCGGCGCATTTGCGGCACTCGCATCCGTTCTGGACACGTCGCCGTCCGTCGGAGTTGTCGGCCCCAAGCAGATGGATGCCGATTCGCCCGCCACGATTCGCGAGATGGGGGAGTCGATGACCCGAACGGGTTTCGCGGTTCACCTCGCGGAACGGGAACTCGACCAAGCGCAGTACGACCGCTCGAGTGACGTGTTGGCGGTCGGTGAAGCGGGCATGCTCGTTCGCCGTCAGGTGTGGTCGACGCTGGAAGGCTTCGACCCCGCTCTGCCGGGAGTGGACGGAGCGCTGGACTTTTGTTTCCGAGCGCGGCGATCCGGTTGGCGCGTCGAGGTCGTCCCCACCGCGGTCATTGAAACCCAATTCACCTCGCTCGAGGCGCTCGCGGGAACGTTGACGGACGGTCGGATTGTTCGCGAAGAAGCCCGCTCGCGTGCTCACCGCGTCCTGGCCGCCGGTGCTGCTATCGCGCACCCGTTTCTCGGAATCGGGCTCATCACGGGGTCCCTCATTCGCAGCGTCGGTCGATTTGTCCAAAAACGCCGCAGCCCCTTCGCAGAATGGCGCGGGACGATGTCCGGGGTGTGTGATTTTGGCGCGATTAGTCGAGCGCATCGAGCGCAGCGGCGAACCAACACGGTCCACATTGACGGTTCGCGTTTGCTCGTGTCTCCGTCCGAACTGCGGCATCGACGCGGAATGGAGAACGACGAGCGCCGCGCCCTCCTCGAGGCGGCAGACGACACGCCACGATTGAGTTTTGGGGTGACGGCGCTGTGGTGGACAGGGTTTGCGGCATTGGCCGGGATTATTCTGAATAATCGCTTTCTGGGCGCAACGGCGCTGTCTGGCGGATCGCTCATTCCGATGCCCGCAACCATCGACGACGCGTGGGCCGCAATCGGCGCGACCTGGAGCGAAGTCGCCAGTGGGTTCAGCGGGGCACCCGACGGGTTCGCGGCACTCCTCGGGGTTCTGTCCACCGCATTCTGGTGGCATCCGAACGCGCTCGTTCTGACTCTGTTTGTCGCGGCCATCCCGATGTCATTCGTCGCCGGTTACGTTGGCGCCGGCGCGGTCACACACAACACTCGCGCTGCCCTGCTTGTGGGCGCAGGGTGGGCGTTGCTCCCCACCCTCCACATCGCGGTGAACGAGGGTCGAATCACCGCGGTACTTGCTCACATCGCTCTGCCGTTCTTCGCGCGGGCCATCGCTGGGACGAGCATTGTCCCACTCGGTTGGGCATCGCTCCTCGGCGCTGTGCTGTGGGTTTCCGTTCCCGCACTCGCGCCCGTCGTGGTTCTCGCCGTCATCATTCGTGCCCTGACCGGCCACCCCAGCGCAGTCATCGCCCTCGCCCCCGCGCTGGCGTTTGAGTGGCCTCGGCTCGTCGAGTCGCTGACCAATCCCCTCGGATACTTCGCCGATCGCGGGGTGCCGTTCCCGACTACGGCACCCACCGGATTACTGTCCCTCACGCTGTGGCCCGCGACCCCGTCGCTTCCGTTCCTGGCGCCGGAAATCTCGGTGCTCGTCGCGTTCGCGCTCGTGGCGACCTGCGCCGCACTCACGGTCATCGCCGTACTCGTTGCGGACAATCCGCGGGTAGGCGCGATGCTCGGGCTGGGCGGGTCCGCGCTCGGGGTGTGGTGTGCTCTGGGTTTGCTACCCCTTGCCACCGCGGAAGGCCTGGCGGTGGGGCTCTTCCCTGGACCGTTGTACGACGTCGTCTGGTTCGGTCTCCTCGCCGGCGCGGGAATCACCATCGCGTCCGCCCGGGTAGTGTCCGCGGTGTTGACCCCCGCCACCATCGCGGCATTCGCGTTGATCGGGGTGGTGCCGTTGACCTCGATCTTCGCGGGAACCTCGCTGGTGGCACCCTCGACCGTGCGAACGCTTCCGGCGTATGTCGAAGCAGCAACCACCGCACTTCCCGGGGGCGCCACGCTGGTCGTGACACCGACCTCGGAGGGATTGCGCACCGAGCTCCAGCGCGATGGCGGCCTGACCTTGGTCGACTGGAGCGCCGCCGCCGCCACACGCGTCACCCTGGGGCCACACGAGTACGCAATCGCGGAAATCGCCGCCAACCTCATCGTGGAGAGCGGTTTTGATGTGTCCGCGGCTATCGCCGAACAACAGATTCGATTTGTTCTCCTCGAGGCCAAGCCCACCGCAACCGAGGTGTCGTCCATCGCGTCGCACGCAGGTCTGACCCCGGTGGGGGCGACCGACCGAGGCATTCTGTGGCGGGTGAATGCGGACAGTACGCCGACGGTTGCGAGTCGCGAGAATGACGTCGTGTACCTTGCGATTTTAGGGTTGGTCGGTCTGATTGCGCTCGTCGCGGCGGTACCCACCTCACTCCCTCGGCGGCGCGTGGTCGCCGACGACGTGATGGAGTTGGCGGGGGAGGATGACGATGGGCATTCTTAGCAAAATCACGGCGGGCGTCGCCGGACTCGCGGTGATGGGACTGGGCGGCTACGCCGTCGCATTTATCCCGTCTCCACTGTTGAGCGATGTGGCGCCTCTGACAACCGCGATCGCGCCCGAAGCCGTGACCCGAAGTATTGTCTGCTCGGGGGATGTCGTGGGCTACGTCGGCGGCTCGGCGGACATTTCCGCCGTTGGCTCGGCGACGCGATTGTCGACACCGGGCGTTGATTCGCAGGATCTCGCGATGACGGATTCGACCAACGGCTCGGTCATCACGCTCACGGGAGACTCTCTTCTCATTGCCGCCACCGAGTACGACGCGGTGCAGACGGAATCGGTTGCGGGTTATCTCGCCACCGAATGCGGCGACGCACTCAACGAACAGTGGCTGGTGGGCGGCAGCACGTTGACGGGTCGTGACACGATCCTCACCATCTCCAACGGCAGCGACGTCGAAGCCCGCATCGACATCGACTTGTGGGGCTCCCAGGGGTTGATCGACGCGCCCGGGTCGCGGGGCATCGTGGTCGCGCCCAGGTCGCAACGTTCCTATTCGGTTGCGGGCTTTGCGCCGGACGAGCCCTCGCCCGCTCTCCGAATCACGAGTAGCGGCGCTGCCGTGTGGGCAACCCTTCAGACCACGGCGGTGCGCGGTCTCGTTCCCGGCGGGCTCGATCGAAATGGTCCGGTGGCAACTCCCGCCACGAGCCTCGCGTTCCCCATCCTTCGGATTCCCGGCGATGACACCATTGGGGCGGCCCTCGTCGACCCCGGATACAACGACATCGTGGCGGCAATCCGGTTCCTCGCACCCGGTGAGATCGACGCCAACGCCAGCATCACGTTGGAACCGGCGGGGGAAGGAGAATCTCTCGTCATCACCGCATCGATTGGTGCGGGGGCGACTCTCGACATCCCGCTGTCCGACCTTGAAGCGGGGGACTGGTCGGTGACCATCGAATCGGATCAACCGCTTGTCGCGGCCGTTCGGGTCGGCTACCACGATTCACAAAACGGAATCACCGACGTCGCGTGGGCGAGCGCAGCCCCCGCCCAGACGGGGATCGCGGCGCTGTTTGTTCCCGACGCGGCGGTTCTGGGTGTCTCCAACCCCGGCACGAACGATGTGACGGTCACGATTCTGAGCGGCGGAGAAACCGCCGAGGTGGTCATCCCCGCGCGCGGGACACGTGTCCTGCCGGTGACCGCGGGCCTTGTGACCGTGGCCTCGACGACCGACGTGTCTACCGCCGTGTTCGTGGCGACGCGCGACGGAATCGCGACGCTTCGAGGCCTCACCGCACCCATCGATGCGGCAAACATCGTGATTGTCAGCGGTTAGCCGTGGGGAAAGTATCGATTCGGCGCTAAGTCGTAGGGGTCGATGTCAATCACGTCGGCGATTGCTTCGATGACCACAGTTTCGATGTTGTTGCGGCGATGCCACTCATCATTTC
>CAMDKN010000086.1 GCA_945901035.1 Gulosibacter massiliensis
CATCGAATGCACCGAACACCACGATCGCGGTCAAGAGAAGCACGCTGCCACTGAGCGCCATTGATTCCGCGCCGGGGGTGACCGCCAGGACTCCTACTGCGATTGCAGCGAGGTACAGGATTCCCATCAGCGAACCGAGCATCGCGCGCAGGTAGGAACCGTCATTGATGATGCGGGACAGCACGGGCGAGTACTGCGTTGTCCAGTGGGTAGCCGCGACTGTTCGGGCGTCGAGCCAGGTCATGAAGGGGATACTCCACCACGCAAGAGCGTCACCCCACGAGGTGTGGGTTGTCGTGAACTCGTCGTGCTCGACTTCGATTGAGCCGTATTCGGCGTCGTCACCGCCGTCGCCTGAGGACCCGCCGGACGAGTTACTCGATGAGCCACCTCCACCCGAAGAACCTCCCGAGGACCCGCCGCCGGAAGCACCTCCACCGGAACCGCCACCCGGCGACCCACCACGGGCTCCACCACCACCACCACCACCGGAACCGCCACCACCACCGGAGGAACCACCGGATCCGGACGGTCCACCACCAGCACCAGCGGTTCGCGCTCCGGCACTTGAACTCGAACTGGAACTCGCACTCGTTCCACCCGCGGCGCTACCCGCGGCACCCGCAGCACCTGCTGCGGCACCGGCACTGGACGCCGCTGCGGCCGCTGCAGCCGCCGATGCGCTCGCCACCGCTGCTGTGGCGGCAGCCGCAGCGGACACGAGGGCAACGGAGGCGACCACACTGGTGACCTCGGCCACCGTCTCTTGGACAGCCTCCTCGGATACCTGGGTTTCGGGGTCGATGCCAATCGATTCAAAGAATTCATCGTCGTCGGTCAGTGCGTTGGCCATCTCTGCCGCACTCGGCTGGGCGTCACTCAACGTTTCCAAGATGCCGTTCGCGGTTATCTCGAACCACGAAACCTCTTCGAAATCGGACCCGTCGGCGGCTTTGGTTGCGAGGGTGATCGAATGCCATCCCGGTTCAAGCCCATCGGGAATGGTGAAGTTCGCGACGATCGCCCCGCTTCGCGTGGTGGTCCCGCTGGCGACTGTTTGCGGTGTGGAACGAACCTCCACCTTGTAGGGAACATTCGGCATCATGCCGTCGGACTGGACGACGACCGCCGCATCGGCGAACTCGTCTCCGACGTCCGCTTTGATTTCGAAGTTGGCACCGAGTTCAAACACGTCGAAGTCGACGCTGCTCGATGTGTTCGAACCCGACGTGCTCACCGCGCCGATCGTGAAACTGAAACTTCCGGCGGTTGTGGGCGAACCCGAGATTTTGCCGGTGGCCTTGTTGAGGCTCACTCCCGGTGGAAGAGAACCGGACGCAACAAAGAACGTGGGGAGGGGATAGCCCTCGCTCGCGGTGTAGCCGTTGACCGTTCCGCCAACGAGTGCGGACGGGGCGAGCGTGAGGATGGGTTTCGTCGGAGGCTGCAACACAGACAGGGCGACGGGCATCGCGGTCGAGCCGAGCAGGTTCTTGGCGGTGAGGGTGAATTCGTATTCACCGGTCACGGTCGGTGTGCCTGACACCTCGCCCGATTTGGTATTCAAGGTAAATCCCTCGGGCATCGCTCCGGCCGCGAGCGAATAGGTCGCGAGCGGGAACGACTCAGCGAACACCGCGTCGGTGTAGGGAACACCGAGGTTCGTCTTCGAAACAATCGATTTATCGAGCGCGACCGGAATCTGTTGCACCGAGAGCCTCATCACGGGGCTGGTGTGGGTGTAAAAGTTTTGCGCTGTAGCGGAAACGGAAAAACTGAAGTCGCCGAGCGCGGTGGGAACTCCGGTAATCGCTCCTGACGTGGAACTAAGCGCGAGACCGGTCGGGAGGGCGCCCGAAGCGATGGAGTAGGTGGGTTCGGGATAGGCGTCGTACACGATGGCGTCGGCGAATGGAATGTTTCGCATCACCGCCGGTTCAATCGCTTCGTCCATTGCCACGGGGTTTTGAGTGACCATGAGAGAAATCGGTGCGCTGTCGACATGACCGACCGAGTTGGACGCGGTGATCGTGAACGTGAAGGAACCGTGTTGGGTCGGGCGCCCGACAAGGTCTCCGGAAGTTGCGTTCAACGTCAATCCTCGCGGCAAAACGCCGGACGAGATCGAATAGGTCGGGGCCGGGTAACCAACCGCGCTGACAAAGGTAGCGACGTCGCTATTGATGGGCGTTCGAGTCAAACCACCGAGGGTTTGGCGCGTCCACGCCGGTGTGCGGTTGACGGTGAGGGTTTGTTCGGGCGTGATTCCGGATTGCCCGGTCGCACCTTGTGCTGTCACCTTGAAGTGGAATACGCCCGTTTGAGTGGGCGTGCCGGCAATGATTCCCGTAGTCGAGCCGATGGACATTCCCTGCGGCAGTCTGTCGCCGTAGGCGGTGATCGCGTAATTGTCGACGAGTCCGTGGAAGTTGATGTGACCACTGTAGGGAAACCCGAACTGGGCGGTAGGCGGTAGTTCGTTATTGTTTAGATAGACGGGCTCGGCAAAAACCCGGAGTGAATACTGACGTGTGCAGGTTTGTTCGTCGTAGGTTGTTGCACACACTCGGAACGAAAAGTTACCCGACTCGGTCGGAATCCCCGAGACTTCACCGTTTGACTTGAGGGTGACGCCATCGGGGAGCGAACCCGAGATCGAATACGTGGGAGTGGGGTAGCCGCTGAACGTCGGGCGCTGGTCGTACCGAACGCCCCAGTACGCTTCCGTAGCGATGTCGTCAAACGTGACCGTAGGAACGGACGCAACCACGATGGTTTGCGTGCGTGTGGTGTCGCCGTTCCCGATTCCGTTGACCGCTCGAATTCGGAACGGGTAGGTGCCGACCGTGTCTGCGACTCCGCTGATGCGTCCGGTCGACGGGTTGAGCGTGAGCCCTGACGGCAGCCCATTGCTGCCCGCCGTCAGGGGGTCGTCGACAATCGAGTAGGTCGCATCGGGGTGACCACGCGCGGTGATAATCGACGAGTAGTTCCCCTGTGTCCCATTGACAAACGTGTATCCGAGAAGGTCGTCATACTGGGCGGGGAAATAGGACCCTTTCCTGACCGCTAGGCGGAGATTGGGTGATACAGATTTATCAAACACGTTGCTGGCGGTCACGGTGAAGTTGTGAACGCCCTCGTCGGTCGGAGTTCCCCCGAGCATTCCGGTCGTTTCGTTAACGGTCACTCCGGTGGGTTTGTCACGGTCCACTTCATAGGTAGCGGCGGGGTAGCCGCCGAACCCCGAGACATCGATCGGTTCCATCGCTGTCCCGCTCGCAATCGATGCGTCGACGGCAACACTAGACAAGTCGGGCGGATCGCCAACAATGATGGTCAGCGTGCCCGTAGTCGCTGATGGCGGATTTAGCGGGTCGTCGGAGGTTGCGGTGATCGAGAATTCGTATTCTCCGTAGGTCGACGGCGTTCCCGTGATCACGCCGGTCCCCGCGTTGAGGGAAAGACCGTCGGGCAGGGGGTCGGAACCGCTCGACACCGAATACGTGATGGTTCCGGGGCCTGATGCGGCCACATTCGATGCGGTGTACTGCTGGTTCCGACGGGCCAGAGTGGTGATTGTGGTGTCGGTGAACGTGACGGCTTCAACCCCAATCTGGTCGAGCATCGTCGACGGGACCGGCTCCCAGCTGCCCGATGCTGTGGAATAGAGGGAGGAACACGCGCCTCCGCCCCATTCATAGAACCAGGCGTCGATTTCGTACCACTGGTTGGCTTGAAAGTTGAAAGTGCCGACACTCCGGGAACCGCACCCTTTGAGAACCCAATCATTGAGAATCGGTGTGCCGGCAATTTCGAGATAAAAGCCGTCGTCCGCGTTGGCGAAGAAGCTCACCGAACCAGTCGTCGGGGACTTGATGAACCCATAGTAATGAACCATGACGTAGTCGCCCGGGCAACCGAAGATCGAGTTGCCAAAGGAATGATGAATTTGTGACACGGTTCCCGACGCGCACTTCGTGTAAGCGGTGGTACTGCGGGCGGGTGGGTTCGACGCGTTAATCGGGTAATACGCATCGAACTTCAGCCCCGATGTGTCCTCAATCTGCTGTGGAGCAAGGCTCGCGAACGAAACCGGCGTGAGGGCACCCGAAAACAGGAGGACAACAAGGCCGGCGAGGATTAATCGAAGGCGTTTCATGGTGGGGTGGGGTGGGGCAAGCGCGGTTCAGCGAACCGTGGGAAAAATTCTAGCGTAAATACGCGGAAACTGAACCTAAAAGGGGTTAGTACCCCCACCCGAACCACTAAAAAACGTTAGCGAGGGAGGTTGGTTTCAATCGCGTCGATAATCGCCGGGTCGGTCGGTACAGTCGTCGGGCGGAACCGCAACACGCGCATGTCCGGGGTGACGACGAACTTTTCGAAATTCCAGCGGATGTTTCCCGCGCTGCCACGTTCGTCTTTCGCTTTGGTCAGTTCGGCGTATAACGGCGATCGCCCTTTGCCATTGACCTTGACGATGTCAAAGATGGGGAACGTGATACCCCACTTCGTCGAACAGTATTCGGCAATCGCGTCGTTCGACGACAACTCCTGAAAAAACTGATTCGACGGGAATCCGAGCACGACAAACCCGCGCGGGCCGTACTTTTGCTGCAACGCCTCGAGGTCCGCGTACTGCGGGGACAAACCACAGCGCGAGGCAACATTGACAATCAACATGACTTTGCCCGCGTGTTCCGTCAACGTCGTTTCGGCGCCATCGGCGGTGAGCACGGGAATGTCCAGCAGCGAATCGGTCATCGTGAGTCCTTCGGTCGGGGTGGGGCGACGGTGTCGGGAGCCAACGGTGGGTCAACCGCGTAATTGTGTCGAGCGGATTGAGCCAGTATTACTCCTCCGAGTACGATACCCGCTCCTACCAGTTGCACAAGATTGAGGGTCTCACCCAGGATGAGCCAGGCCGCGAGGAACGCGAACAGCACCTCGCTCGTGGCGATGATTCCGGAACGCGTTGCCTTCAGGACGCTGATCGACCACAAACCCAGGGCGAACGTGAGAAACGTTCCCGCGACGATGACGAATGCGAGCAAAACCCAGGCGGGACCCGCTGGGCCGGCAACGTCGGACGAGAACGGGATCACCCGGGCGAAAACCGTTGGGTCCATCGTCCACCAGCCCGAAAACACCAGCCAAAACACGCTGGCGATTGCCATGCCCCAGAAACCGACGGCCAAGGGGTGGCGATTTCCCGTCTGGCGCTCGCCGAGAAGGAAATAGGTCGTCAGCGAGGCCGAAGCGGCCAGCGCCCACAACACCCCTTCCAGATTGAGCGTCGAGTTCCAGACTTCGGCCACGGTCGCGAGACCGATCAGCACCGCGACGATGGCGACCCAGATTCTCGATTTGACGTGTTCGCGGAAAAAGAAATGGGCGATGAGCGCGACGAACAGCACCGCGGTGTATTCCAGCAGGAGGGCGATCCCGACGGGCAACAGGAAAACCGCTTGGGCGTAGGTTGCTTGAAGCATCGCGACGCCGACGACGCCCATCACGATGAGCGGCACAATTTGTCTGCGCGTCACCCGCAAGGATTCGGGTTTCCACAGGACGAGGACAGCGCCCATCAGAATTGCCGCTCCGACTACCCGCAAGAAGGTGACTTGGAAGCCATCGACACCGGTTCCGTCCATCAACAATTTGATGACTACGCCGTTGGCACCAAAGATGATGGCGGCGACGGTGGCTGCGAGATAACCGAGGAGCGGACTGGGCTTGATTACAGCCACGAATCGACCAGGCGATTGATCGCGTGCGGCTCGATCGCAGCCAACTCGTCGTCCGTCAGAGGCGCCGCATGAGCCGCGGACAACGAATCGTCCAGTTGCGCGACGCTGCTCGCTCCGATGAGCGCGGTGGTCACGCCGGGGTGGCGCATCGCCCAGGTCAACGCCATTTGCGCGA
>CAMDKN010000087.1 GCA_945901035.1 Gulosibacter massiliensis
GCTCGCAATGTCGCCCGCGAGCGACCAAGATTCGTACAACGTGACACAGGAATTTGCCTCCGCAAACGGCGTTGAGTCCATCGCCGACCTGGCGAGCCTCGCCGACATCACCCTCGGTGGCGCGCCCGAACTGGCCGAACGCCCCTACGGTCCCAGCGGCTTGCTGGAAACCTACGGCGTGACCGTTTCGTTCGAAGCAACCGGAGACACGACCGTCGAATCGCTCGTGGCCGGCATCGTCGACATGGCCAACGTCTACAGCGCGGACCCGCGCATTCAGCAACTCGGACTGGTTACCCTGTCCGATCCGCTCGGATTGTTCCTCGCGTCGAACGTTGTGCCGATTGCGTCTGAGACGGTGACCGCCGATGCGCGTGCTCTGATTGACGCAGTGTCCGCCGCGATGAGCGCCGAGGATCTGGTTGCACTCAATGTGCGCAGTGTTGACGAGAAATTGTCTGCCGCGGTCATCGCCCGTGAATGGCTCGTGTCCGAAGGACTGCTCGACTAGACCGCAGTCCCGAGCTCGAAATTAGGGCTTTGTTTTGACGTCGGGCTTGTCGGCTTTGCGTGTCGCCAACGCGAAAATTGCCAGCCCCGCGACCAGCACCCCGGCGCCGAGTCCGTAGGCCAGGACTTCATCCTCCCGGTTGGAGTCGACGAAGACCCCGACGAAAACAACCGCAATAATGGCGACGACGACACCAATCAGTTTCGACTTGAGGTCATCCAGATCGCGGACCCGCAGCCACGCGGGGACGGGCAACTCGGGGTCGATGAACAATTCGTAGAGCCCGTAACCGATAACGAGAAGTACGGTCCCCAACAGGATTGCGTCGACCGCAGTGAGAACATCGACAATCGTGTTTTTGAGGTAGGTGTCGGTCGTGACCGAGTCGTACACGACGATGACCATTTCGATTGAGCCCTGCGCCATCAAGAGCAGCGCCCCAAGAATGGAGGCGATAGCGGGAACGATGACGGCGTAGCG
The DNA here is from genome assembly GCA_945901035.1 of Gulosibacter massiliensis. GTDB lineage: Bacteria > Actinomycetota > Actinomycetes > Actinomycetales > Microbacteriaceae > MWH-TA3. The sequence goes on from CAMDKN010000087.1 coordinate 992, forward strand.
AGTGAGACCGAGTATTTGACGCATGCCACGAGTGTATGGGTTGACCATGACGGTTGGCTAGGCGGGCGAGTTTGCGACGTGAGCAACGGCGCAAGAGTGCGCGGTTCGTCAACCACAGACACGCGCAACTGTATAGGATTTGTAGGATGCCGAAATCGAAATCCAACCAGCGGACTCAGATTCGGATTCGCCACAAGAGGTGGCACAAAGCGGAAGGTTTGCGAACATGGCTCGTCTGGGAATCGTGAAAGAGGCCGGCGGCGAAACGCGGGTTGCCGCCACTCCGGACACCGTCGCAAAGTTGTTGGCACTCGGCTACGAGGTCGTTGTTGAACGCGGCGCTGGCGCTGAATCGTCGTTCCCCGACTCTCAATACAAGAGCGCTGGCGCGACCGTCGCGGACAAAAAAAAGACGTGGTCATCCGAGATCGTGATGAAAGTCAACGCACCCACCGACGCAGAGATTGCGACGATGGAGCCGGGAACCACCGTGATCGGCGTGATGGCGCCGGGGCTCCGACCCGAGCTTCTCGCGGCACTCGCCAAACGAGGTCTCACGGCAATTGCGCTTGACGCAGTTCCCCGCATCTCTCGCGCCCAATCGATGGATGTCTTGAGTTCGATGGCAAACCTCGGTGGTTACCGAGCCGTCATCGAATCCGCCTATGAGTTTGGTCGTCTCTTCACCGGTCAGGTGACCGCCGCGGGCAAGGTGCCGCCGGCCAAGGTACTCGTTGCTGGCGCGGGAGTTGCCGGCCTTGCGGCGATTGGTACCGCGTCGAGCATGGGTGCGATCGTTCGGGCGACTGACCCCCGTCCAGAGGTAGCGGACCAGGTCAAGTCAATTGGCGGCGAATACATTGCCGTCGAGGTCGAAGAAAAAATGACGTCGTCCGACGGCTACGCCAAAGCGACCAGCGAAGCCTACGACCGTCGCGCAGCCGAGATCTATTCCGAGCAGGCTCGTGATGTTGACATCATCATCACGACCGCACTTATTCCTGGTCGCCCGGCGCCCAAATTGTTGACCGAAGCCGACGTGGCGAGCATGAAACCCGGCAGTGTCATTGTCGACATGGCAGCGGGAATGGGTGGAAACGTCGCGGGGTCGAAAGCGGGGAAGCGCGTTGTCACCGCCAACGGTGTTGTCATTCTGGGGTACACCGACCTTCCCGGACGACTCCCCCAGCAGGCCTCGCAACTATTCGGCACCAACATGTTGAACCTTCTCAAACTCGTCACTCCGGAAAAAGACGGACAACTGACCCTCGATTTCGACGATGTTGTTCAACGCGCCGTGACGGTCGTCCAGGACGGCACCGTGATGTGGCCGCCCCCACCCGTGCAGGTATCGGCAGCACCGGCGGCAGTTGCGGCGGAACCGGTAACTCCGGTCGAGAAACGAGTAATGTCTCCACTTCGCAAGGGACTCCTCAAAGGACTCGGCCTCGCCGTCGTTCTCGCGATATGTGCCTTTGCTCCCGCACCTCTTCCGCAGCACTTCCTCGTTCTCATGCTGTCCGTGGTCGTGGGCTTCTACGTGATTGGCAAGGTCCACCACGCGCTGCACACGCCACTCATGAGCGTGACAAACGCCATCTCGGGCATCGTCGTGGTGGGAGCAATCGCTCAACTCTCGTCGGACAACATCGTCGTCCAGATTCTGGCCGCCGTTGGCGTCCTTCTCGCATCAATCAATATCTTCGGTGGGTTTGCCGTGACACGTCGAATGCTCAAGATGTTTAGCAAAGGTGGAACCAAGTGAACATCGACATGCTGACAACGGCCGTCTACATTGTTGCGGCGCTCATGTTCATTCTGAGCCTCGCCGGATTGAGCAAGCACGAAACGTCTCGATCGGGTCTCACTTTCGGCATCGCGGGCATGGCTCTCGCTCTGGCCGCCACCATCGCGTCGCTTGCGCTCAACTCCTGGGGTTCCCCTCAGTCGACACTCGGCTTGACTCTTCTCGTCATCGTGATTCTTGTGGGCGCCGGAATCGGACTCTGGCGTGCGCGCATTGTGGCGATGACGGGAATGCCCGAGCTGATCGCTCTGCTTCATAGCTTTGTCGGACTCGCCGCCGTTCTCGTGGGCTGGAACGGCGCACTCGATTCGCATGACGTTCCCGCAGACTTCATCGGTATCCACCACGGTGAGGTATTCATCGGTGTGTTCATCGGCGCGGTGACATTCACGGGCTCGATCGTGGCCTTCCTCAAGCTCTCCGCCCGTATCTCCAGCAGCCCACTGATGCTTCCGGGCAAGAACATTCTCAACGTGGGTGCGCTGGTCGGATTTATCGGCCTCACCGTCTGGTACATCGTCACTCCCGACATCTGGTTGCTCGTCGCCGTCACGGTGCTCGCGCTTCTCCTTGGTTGGCACCTCGTCGCATCGATCGGCGGCGGAGACATGCCCGTGGTCGTGTCGATGCTCAACAGCTACTCGGGTTGGGCTGCCGCGGCGGCCGGATTCCTACTCAGTAACGACCTCCTTATTGTCACAGGCGCGCTCGTCGGGTCCTCCGGTGCGTACCTGTCGTACATCATGTGTAAGGCCATGAACCGTTCGTTCATCTCTGTCATCGCGGGAGGCTTTGGCATTCCCAAGCCCGCTGCTGCCGGCGAGGAAGAAGAGGGCGAAATTCACGAGACCGATGCCGCTTCTGTTGCAGAGATGCTCAGTTCCGCGGACACGGTCATCATCACCCCGGGTTACGGAATGGCGGTTGCTCAAGCCCAGTACCCCGTCGCCGAGCTCACACAACGGTTGATTGCCAAGGGCGTGACAGTGCGCTTCGGAATCCACCCCGTCGCTGGTCGGCTTCCCGGACACATGAACGTGCTGCTCGCCGAAGCGAAGGTGCCATACGACATCGTGCTCGAGATGGACGAAGTGAACGACGACTTCGCCAGCACCTCGGTCGTCCTTGTCATCGGGGCGAACGACACGGTGAACCCCGCCGCCGCCGAGGATCCGGGCAGCCCCATCGCGGGAATGCCCGTGCTCCACGTGTGGGAAGCGAGCAATGTCATCGTGTTCAAGCGATCGATGAGTTCCGGTTACGCAGGGGTTCAAAACCCGCTGTTCTTCCGCGACAACGCCTTGATGCTGTTCGGCGACGCAAAGGACCGCGTCGAAGACATCATCAAGGCGCTGTAGCACCGGCAAATCGCCCTTTCTGTTCTCGCTATACTTTTGCAGTGCAGACGAATCTCAGTGCCCTCGAGGCGTTCCTTGATTTCCCGATTTGGCTCATCGCCGCGGTAGTGGCCGTTCCAATCGCAATCGTCATCGTGCTCGGAATGTGGCTCAGTGCTGGTCGCACCGAAGACCCCGAATCCGCGAACTTCGGCAGAGAGGCCCTCGCGATTGTTTCTGGGGCGTTCATCTTCGTCGGCGCTTTTGCGGTCGTCACATCGTGGGACAACCAAACTCGTTTCGCCGCGTCGATCACGAATGAGTTCACCTCCGCGACATCGTTGGCAGAGGACTTCGGCAGTATCGGCGATCCCCGCGGAAAACTGGTGGCCGAAGCACTCGTCGAATACTCGCTCGCGGTGAAAAGCAATGAAATTGGGGCACTCGGAACGGTGGGGCCAACTCGTGAAGCACAGGTTCAACTCGCCGTGATTGAAGCCGACGTCGTGACCATTGCGGAGACCGCGTCGCTTACAGAACACCAAATTGACAACGTCTACACACATTTGGAGGCTCTGAAGGACGCTCGGAAATCGCGACTCACCGTTCAGTTACCTAACCTGCCCATTACGCTCATCTTGCTGCTTGTCGCGTCCTCGCTGGTCGCACTATTCGGCGTTTCACTGTATCCACCGTCAAAGATTCGGTGGCTGAAATACTTTTACACGATTTCCGCTGGCCTAATCGTCCTTCTCATCGTTGTCAACATTCTCGCCCTTCAATCCCCTCGGAATATCAGCACGCAAGTTCAGCGACCGATAGATCTTTTCGTGACGTCCGTCACAGAAGGTGGCGCGAACCTAGAGATTGGCGAGGGCCAGGGTGAAGGCGAGGGCGAAGCCGAAGGAAAAGGAGAAGGCAAAGGCAAAGGCGAGAAACCAGGGGCACCACAGCCAGGGAAGCCAAAACCAGGGAAGCCGTAACGCTCGCGTTCGCTGACCTAGAAGATAGAGTCGGAAGATGAACAATCGCAACCGATCGCTCGTTGTTGTCCTTTCCGCACTGTGTGTCCTCGTGATTGCTGCGGTGGCGTTCATCGCCACCCAGCGTCCGTTGACAACAGTTACGGTGACGCACGTCGTCGTCACACCGACCTCGACAATCGGGGCCGGCGTGGGAACTGTGCGCACATTTTTCATCCCCATCAACGTCGACGGAGTCGGCGCGGACAACCAGTATCTTTCGGGAACCCTGACCACACTGTCCGACAGCGTCAACGGTGACGACGAAGTCCGAAGCGCCAATCTTGTTTTTGTCTTCGGCGACGAGGCCAATCAACTTGTCGTGGGAGGTATTTCGCTGTATCCGCCGGCTGGATCAACAATCGCTGTCGGAGCGGAAACCGTGCGGCCGGTCGTTGGCGGTTCGGGCATTTACGCGGGGGCGACAGGCGAGGTTGTGTCCACCAATCTTGGTGACGAAGGCTGGTCCCACGTGTTCCACATCACCGTTGGCTAAACAACGTTTCCTTTTAACTAAATGTGCGTGCCCTCGGCAGGAGTCGAACCTGCGACCAAGAGATTAGAAGGCTCCTGCTCTATCCGCTGAGCTACGAGGGCGGCGGGCTAGAGTTTCAGCCCATTCAGAGTTTATCAGGCGGGGTTTCCGCCGCATCGAGTCGAGCCGTTTCTGTAGGATTGCGAAATGAGCACATCCCCGTCAAAGCACTCCCGTCGCGACATTCAATTCCTTCGCGCACTCGC
>CAMDKN010000088.1 GCA_945901035.1 Gulosibacter massiliensis
GACAGCGGGCCGACGGTCTGGAGGCAGCGGATGGCGGGAGACGACAGAATCGCGACCGGCCCGAACGCCGCAAGTCCGCCGGCGATATTGCGGGACTGCTGCATCCCGACCGCGGTCAACGGCCGTAGCGAATCGTCGCCATCCCATTCGTCGTGAGGGGTCGCCTTGCCGTGTCGCGCGATGATCAGCGGGAACGTGTCCATCGACCCCGACTTCCACAGAGTTCGGACGGAGTCGACGAGTTCCCGGTCATGCTCATACGTCAGGGCGGCAATCGCTTTCTTCACGGACAACCATTCGAGCGCGAAAATCTCGTCGTTCGACACGAACTTGGATTTTGCTTCGGCGACGGGGTCGACTTCGGCCGCCCAATAGTGAACGATTTTGGGTTTTCCGTTCGTCTGTTGGATGTAGTGCACCGACCCGAGCGACGGGCCGAGTTTCACTTTCAGTCCCGTTTCTTCGAAGACTTCCCGCGCAGCGGTGTGGGGGAGCGTTTCGCCCGGGTCCACTTTGCCCTTGGGGATCGACACGTCTCGATGGTGCTTGCGGTACACCACGAGCACCTGCAGTTTGCCTCCCGCGACGCGCCAGGGAACAGCCCCGGCCGCGACGACCGTGTCCGAGTTTTTCATTTCCCTCTGCCTCGCGTGTTTCGGTTGGTGTATTCCGTCATCAGTGTTTCGTGAATGTCCGACAGTTCACCCGCGAGTCCATTGTGGCGTGTCCACTCACCGTTGTTTGCAAGTGACCAGGTCGACGTCGAGTCGCTCATGTGAAGTTCAAACAGGTGGTCGATTCGTTCGAGGTGTTCGGGTTGTTCGAGTTTGATGAGCACCTCAATTCGTCGATCGAGGTTGCGGTGCATCATGTCGCTCGAACCGATGTAGGTGAGGGATTTTCCCTCGTTGTGGAAACCATAAATTCGCGAGTGTTCGAGGTAACGCCCGAGGACACTGCGCACCTGAATGGTTTCGGACAGTCCCGGCCGGTTGGGGATGAGGGAACAAATTCCGCGCACACTGATGTCAATCGGGACTCCGGCGATACTCGCTCGGTACAGGGCGTCGATGATTTTTTCGTCAACCAGGGAATTCATCTTGAATCGGATGCCGGAAGGTTTTCCGGCTCGTGCCGCTTCGGTTTCCCGCGCGATGTTTTTGAGAAGCCCCGCTCGCAGGTAACGCGGGGCGACGAGGAGTCGTTTGAACTTCTTTTCAATCGCATAGCCGCTCAACTCGTTGAACAAGCGGGTAAGTTCCGCTCCGACTTCAATCGAATTGGTGAACAGACCGAGGTCCTCGTACACGCGGCTTGTTTTCGGGTTGTAGTTGCCCGTGCCGATGTGCGAGTAGTAAGCGATTTCGCCACTTTCTTCCCGCCGAACCACCTGAGTCAGTTTGCAGTGAGTCTTGAGTCCGACCAGGCCATAAACAACGTGGACTCCCGCTCGCTCCAGTTGTCGCGCCCAGGTGATGTTGTTCCGTTCGTCGAATCGCGCCTTGATTTCCACGAGCGCCAGGACGGCTTTGCCGGCTTCTGCGGCGGCGATCAAGGCCCGAACAACGGGGGAATCGCCGGAGGTTCGATACAGCGTCTGTTTGATTGCGAGGACGTTCGGGTCCGTCGCCGCCTGTTCAACAAACGCCTGAACACTGGTGGCGAACGATTCGTAGGGGTGGTGCACGAGCACCTCCGCGTCGCGAAGTGCTCCGAACAAATCCACGGGGGCACTCGGTTCGGCCGGTTGAAATGCCGCTGCCGTGGTGGGGACGTGTTTGCGGTACTTGAGGTCAGCCCGCGCGATGCTAGAGATCTGGAACAATTGGTTGAGTCCGAGAATTCCAGGTAGTCGATACACCTCACCCGCGTCCATTCCCAATTCGCGAATAAGAAGATCCAACGTGACCGTGTCCATCTCTTCGCTGATTTCGAGACGAATGGGGGCCCCGAATCGGCGACGAGAAAGTTCCTTTTCGAGTGCTTTGAGCAGGTTGTCGCTCTCGTCCTCGTCGATCTCGAGGTCTTCGTTTCGGGTGACCCGAAAGAAGTGGTGGTCCAAAATCACCATGCCGGGGAACAGCGCGCCGAGGTGATGCGCGATCACGTCTTCCAATGGCAAGAATCGCACAGTTCCGGCGTCGTCCGAGGGGATGACGAGAAAGCGCGGCAGGATCGCCGGAACTTTGACGCGGGCGAAGTTCTCGTCGCCAGACTTGGAGTTCTGCACCCGCACCGCGAGGTTGAGCGACAATCCCGAGATGTAGGGGAACGGGTGCGCCGGGTCTACCGCCAGCGGCGTGAGAACGGGAAAAATCTGTGTGACGAACATTTCGTCGATGGTGGCGCGCTCTGACTCGGAGAGGTCATTCATCGTGTTGATGTGAATGCCCGCCTCGGCGAGTGCGGGACGGATCTCGTCCACCGCGACTCGGGCGTGTTCCACCTGGATGGCGTGCGCGCGTTCGTGAATGTCGGCGAGCACCTGTCCCGGGTTTCGTCCCACGTTGTTGTGAACGGCGATTCCGGTTTCGATCCGACGTTTCAGCCCCGCTACCCGCACCATGAAGAATTCGTCCAGGTTGTTCGCGAAAATCGCGAGGAAATTCACGCGTTCCAGAATCGGAATGGTGGGGTCTTTCGCCAGTTCGAGCACCCGTTGGTTGAACGCCAACCACGACAATTCGCGGTCGAAGAATCGATCGTCGGGCAGCGTGGCGTCGCGAACGAGTTCGTCGCTGTCCCAGTCATCTTCCAACTCGGCGTCGGTGGAACCCGTGATGTCTTCCGGGTCTCTCATTCGTCTTCTCCTGTTGGCGCAAATCGATATCCGACGTTGCGAACTGTCCCGATGACCGATTCGCGATCACCGAGTTTGGCGCGGAGCCGACGCACGTGCACGTCAACCGTTCGGGTTCCCCCGAAATAGTCATAACCCCACACGTCTGAGAGTAATTGTTCCCGCGTGAATACGCGACCCGGATTCCCCACGAGAAAGCGGAGAAGTTCGAACTCTTTGAAGGTCAGATCGAGCGGACGCCCGCTCGCCGTCGCCTGATAACTGGTTTCGTCAATAGTGACTCCCGAATGGGACAATCCGGTGATCGCGTTGCCGCCGTGTCGCGACAACGCCACACGGAGGCGTGCATCAATTTCCGCGAGACTCGCGTTGGGGAGCAGGAAATCGGAAACGCCCCAGGAGCCGTCGAGGGCGGACAGTGATGTTTCGGGGACCACGATGAGGACGGGAAAGGGTAATTGGGCGGCGGAGAGCACCCCCGCCATGGCTTTGGCCGCGACGAGGTTGGTGACGCCGTCCACAAGGACGAGGTCGACGTCGCTGTTCGAGGCCAGCGACTGTGGGGCGAGGGGCGCCACGGTGAGCGTGTGGGCAAGAAGCCCGAGCACGGGAATCACCGATTCGCCCGAGTCCGAGAGAAGAAGTATCCGAGACATGGACCGTCCTTCCCGTGCGAGTTCCAAGTCTAGAGGCGTTTAGCATGGGAGTATGCCCCGTCGAATCGCCTCCGCTCTTCCGTCTTGGATTGTCGCGGTCATCGGAACGGTCTACGCGATCACACTCGGTAGCGCGATGTGGGCTGTCGTCATTTCGGCGACGATGGGGGCGTCTCTTGTGGTCTCGTTTGTCGTGCAATTGTCGATGCAGCGCAAGGAGGGACTCGTCAATCGCCTTGCGTTCACCACCGCCGGAAGCCTCATCATCGGAGCGACGGGTATCGCGGTCGCCTGGGCACAACACGGTTTAGGCTAGAGGCATGTACTTCTGGTTCGAACTCTTCTTCCTCGCCCTGCTGTTACTCGCGTTCGCGGCAATCGGTCTGGTTTCGGCCGTCGTGTTGATTCGATTGTTCCGCGGTCAGCGCTAACTCGATGTCGAACCCGTTCGTCGACCAGCGTCACCTGGTGGACGGAACCGCGGCGATTCGCGTCGCTGCCGGGGTCGTGCGCGTCACCGGGCCCGATCGGTTTGACGTACTCAACGCGACACTGAGCCAAGACCTTCGAGGCCTTGCGGTCGGAGACTCCCGCGATGCGCTCGAACTCGACGGTCAAGGGCGCATCCAACACAGTGTGCACGTTCTTGAATCCCCTGACGGGACCATCCTCATCGTGCCCGGCGAGACGGGGGCGGAATTCGCCGCCTGGCTCGCCGGCCGAATTTTCATGGAAGACGTCCAGGCGATCGACGTGTCCGCCGAGTTCTCGGTCTGGGGCGGAACGCGCGCGTTCGGTGATCTCGCGTGGGTTGACCCATGGCCCGAAATCACGACCGGTGGCGTGACCTACGGAGACGAGAAAATTCCGGACTGGACCTGGGTCGAAACGCTCCTGCCGGCCGGTGCCCGCCCATCCGTCGACGTCGTTGACGCTATTCTTCTCGACCCCATTCGCGTGGTCGCCGGGCGTCCCTCGATGGCGGAGGTCGACGCGCGGTCACTGCCCCACGAACTCGACTGGCTTCGAACCGCTGTTCACATCTCGAAGGGGTGTTACCCGGGCCAAGAAACGGTCGCCAAAATCCACAACGTCGGACATCCGCCTCGGCGGCTCGTGCGACTCCACCTCGACGGTTCGGATTCGATTTTTGTGGAGGCGGGCAGTCCTGTCTGGTGCGAGGGTGAGGTTGTCGGAACGGTGACAACCGCGGGCAACCATTTCGAAGACGGGCCGGTGGCGCTCGCGGTGATCAAACGAAACGTCGACGTCGCGGCAATGTTGACCGTCGTTCACGATGACTATCCGGTCGCGGCCACCCAGCAGGTCCTCGTGCCGCCGAGTGCAGGAGCTACCGCTGCGGAGCGACTGCGTCCCAATCGACCGTAATTTCACCGAGACGCCATTCGCGAGCGGACCCGCGCACGGGCCACCCCTCGACCTTCATCGCCCGCACTGCGGCGATCCAACGCTGGCTTGGTGAATACACCTGCAACGGCGATGACACGGCCCACAATCGGTCGAGGTCGCCGAAAAACCGGTGGATTGATTCTCCCGGCACATTGCGATGAATCAACATCTTGACGAGTCGTTCCGCGGCGATGCTCGGCGCGGTCAATTCAGCGAGTCGGAGTGCAACGGTCAAGGACTCGGGTCCGTCTTTCCCGAGCGCCACCCAGGTGGCAACTCGGCCAATCTCGTCACATGTTCCATCGAGGATGATTCCGTGCGAGGAGATCCGGGAGCGTAAGCGGTTCCAGATGTCCCCCACTTCACTTTCGTCGTATTGACGGAGCACGTTGAATGCGCGAATCACATCGGCGGGCCGGTCGTGGGGAAGGGGTACTTCGAATCCGCCGCGCACGAACGAGACTCTCGCGTTGGCTCTCTGCTGGGCCGCTTCGACCCGCTCGGGGTCGATCTCGATCCCGATGACTCGAACGGACGGGTTGACGCTCGACAGGCGTTCGGCGAGTTCCAGGGTGGTGTGCGGTGCAGCGCCGTATCCCAGGTCGACGACGACGGGGGAGACCATCGCTCGAAATCGGGTGTGCCGCACAAGCCATCGGTCGGCACGCCGAAGACGGTTTGTTCCCGTTGTACCGCGGGTGATTCGACCGACTACCACCCCACCATTCTGGCTGGTTAGGCTGGTCGGCATGACCCACACGCTTATTCTGCTTCGCCACGGGAACTCGACCTGGAATCAACAGAACCTGTTCACGGGGTGGGTTGACGTTCGACTGTCCGAACAGGGGGTTGCCGAGGCGACCCGAGCCGGCGAGTTGTTGGCCGAGAGCGGCCTGGCACCGGATGTGGTGTACACGAGCGTGTTGACGCGCGCGATTCAAACCGCCAACATCGCCCTTGATGCGGCCGATCGTTCGTGGATTCCGGTG
>CAMDKN010000089.1 GCA_945901035.1 Gulosibacter massiliensis
CTGTTAGGTCGAGCGCTTCACGACGTTCCGCACGTCGTCTGCGATTCATCCGGCACACCCTCGGAACGATATGAGCGTTACCTTTCTGTCCTCGCGGGCGATGTTCGGGTCGTGATCGGCACTCGCTCCGCCGTGTACGCGCCGGTACAGGACCTGGAATTGATGATCGTGGTGGATGAATCCGACCCGTTGCTCGAAGAGCCACACGCTCCGTATGTCCATGCGAGGGATGCCGCGGTGGTGCGTCAGTCGATCGAGGGGGGAACCCTGGTGTTCGCGTCGACGACGCCGTCGGTCGAGTCAGCGCGTTTTATCGAGTTGGGCTTTGTCGAGCCGACCGCGAGTCAGCCACGACGGACGACGGTGATGCTCGCCAATGACAATCCCGACGACGAATTTTCATCGCGCGCGCGAATACCCGGCTCGGCCTGGCGAGCCGTGCGTGCGGCGCTTGATGTCGGGCCCGTGCTCGTACAGGTGTCACGGCCGGGGTACTCGCCGCAGGTTGTCTGTACGGCCTGTCGGACCCCCCACCGCTGTGCGGGTTGCCGTTCGCTGCTGTCGGGAAACAGCGAAGGAACCGTCTTGTGTCGCGTCTGTGGGTCGCAGCCGCTCGGCGTGAAATGCGGACACTGTGGTGGACGTGAGATTTCGTGGTCGGGGGTCGGTTCGGTTCGAACCGCGGACGAATTGGGACGTGCGTTCCCGAGACTTCCGGTGATCGTCGCGGACGGTGAACATCGAACCCTCGAGATTCCCCGCCGTTCCTGCTTGGGTGTTTCGACACGCGGAGCCGAACCCATCGTGAGCGACGGTTACGAAGCGGTGTTGATTGTCGATGGGGATAAGGAACTGCAACGGCCGGGTTTGCGGACATCCGAGAACTGTCTCCGATGGTGGGGGCACGCCGCGAGTCTCGCGGCAACCTCGGGGACACTCATTCTCGCCAACGTGGAGGGGGTGTTCGCAACGCAGTTCGCGTCCAACAATTGGGAGGACGTCGTGGCCACGGAACTGCGCGAACGACGAGCGCTCGGTTTTCCGCCCGCAACACGGGCAATCGCCGTCCGCGGAACGATTGTCGAGCTACAAGCGGTCCGCGAACTCGCCGCGGTGACGGGACACCGAATAATCGGACCGGCAGCAGACCAGGACTCGTTTCGAATAATTGTGTTGGCCGATTACCGTGCCGCACCCGCTGTGATTGCGGGAATCCGTACCCACCTCATCACCTCCGGGGCAAAATCGCTGCGCGTTCACTGCGACGACCTGTCGATTTTCGATGAACTCGACGAAGTCTGAAACAATGGCGTCATGAGCATGCGCGTTGTCTTCGCCGGTAGCCCCGAGGTTGCGGTTCCTTACCTGCGCGCACTTCACGACAGCGCAATCACCGTCGCTGCGGTGATCTCGCGTGAGGACTCGCCGGTCGGTCGAAAGCGAGTGGTGACCCCGACGGCGGTGGCACAGGAAGCCGCGCGCCTCGGCCTGGCAACTATCAAGGCGAATTCTCCTCGGGACATCCAGATTCCTGACGTCGATTTGGGAATCGTGGTCGCCTACGGCGGAATGATTCCGGACCGACTGTTGACGCTCCCCACCCACGGTTGGATCAACGTTCACTTCTCAGTCCTGCCGGCGTATCGTGGCTCAGCACCGCTCCAACGGGCACTGTGGGACGGGCGCGAGAGCACGGGAATTTCGATTTTCCGTTTGGTCGCGGAACTCGATGCTGGTCCCGTTTTCGTTTCGCGTGTGATCGCTTTTGAGGCCGACGAAACGGCGTCGGACGCGCTGACGAGGATCGCGAACGACACGACCGCTGATCTTGTCGCGGTGGTTCACCAGATACTCGCGGGAACACTGTCCCCCCAGCCACAGGTTGGGGACGTGAGTTTCGCACCTCGGTTTGAGCGTGCGGACGGACGAATCAACTGGTCTGAGCCCTCCGCCGTGATTCACCACAAAATCCGAGCGGTAACACGCGAACCCGGGGCCTTCACGACCGTGGCAGACGTGCCGTTCGGAATTCTTCGAGTGAGGGCGGGAGACGGGTCGATTCGTCCCCCCGGACACGTGAACGTCACGGCATCGGGAGTGTTTGTCGGCACCGGCGATTCGACCCTCGAGTTGATCGACGTTCAGCCGCCCGGTAAACCCGGGATGGTCGCGGCTGACTGGGGTCGAGGGCTTCGCACGCTGATTGTGTTCGCGTGACGACCGCGCGCGAGGTCGCGTTGGACGTCACGACGTTGATTCGGACGGACGGTGCGTACGCGAATCTGGTTCTGCCCAATGCGATTCGCGCTGCACACCTGAGCCCCCGAGACGCGGGTCACGCAACCGACTTGACCTACGGAACACAGCGGTGGAGGGGTTACCTCGATGCAATCCTCGACCAGTGCGTGACGGGTTCACTGCGACGTGTCGATGCGGGAGTGCGTGACCTGTTGCGTCTGGCGTCCTTCGAGTTGGTCATCCGGGATGAGCCGCCCCACATCGTCAATGAATGGGTGATGCAGGCGAAGAAACGATTCCGCCGTGCGACGGGCTTTGTAAACGGCATTCTTCGCACGGTTTCGTCGCGTTCGGGAGCCGAATGGCGTCAGCTCATCGAAAACCAGGGAACGGAAACTTCGATGAGAGCGACACTGTGGTCTCACCCGCAGTGGATCGTCGACGAGTACGTCGCACTCGTTGGTGAACTCGAGGTTGACGAGTTGCTCGCCGCGAATAACGATCCGCCGACCCCGACGCTGATAGCACTTCCGGGTGTAGCGTCAATCCCCGTCGGCGCGGTCGCGACGGCACTGTCGCCCTACGGCTTCACGTCTCCGGGCGGATCGCTCGTCGCGATCGACGGAGTCTCCGAGGGGACGGTTCGCGTCCAAGACGAGGGCTCGCAACTAGCCGCTCTGACTCTCGTCGGCGCGATGCCGGTGCGATCCGGCGAACGGTGGCTCGATCTGTGCGCAGGTCCAGGCGGGAAGACCGCGGTGTTGGCGGCGTTCGCCGCACCAGCCTCCATTGAACTCGTGGCCAACGAACTGCAACCGCACCGCGCGGAGTTGGTGCGCCGCTCGATCGACCCGTTTGTCGACGGAGTGACGATATCGGTGATGGATGGACGAGAACTGTGCGCCGCTAACCCCGGTGCGTTCGACAGAATCCTGGTGGATGCGCCGTGTACGGGCTTGGGCGCGCTGCGGCGGCGTCCCGAGTCGCGCTGGCGCAAGAGCCTCGATGACGTCCCGAACCTCGTCACCCTGCAGCGCGCTTTACTGAGTTCCGCTCTCGACGCTCTGTCGGTGGAGGGGGTTGTTGCGTATGTGACATGCTCGCCGTTGACGGCGGAAACGGTGGACGTGGTGCAGTGGATTTTGTCTCGCCATCCCGACGCGATTGCAATCGACACCGCTCCGGTCATGACACAAATCGCACCGTCTCTTGCCGACGCAGCACGCGGAACAGCGGTGCAGTTGTATCCCCACCGGCACCACACGGACGCGATGTTCGTGCAGCTGATTCGTCGAACGCGGTAACCTGACGACCATGACCGTTCGAATCAACCCGAGCATTCTCAGTGCCGATTTTGCCAACATCGCGCAGGAATTGTCGCGAATTGACAACGCCGACTTCGTGCACGTTGACGTGATGGACAACCACTTCGTCCCGAACCTGACCTTTGGACCGCAGATGGTGGAACGTATCAAGGCGACCTCACCGATACCCCTCGATGTTCACCTGATGATTGCCGACCAGGACACCTGGGCTCCGGGTTATGCCGAACAGGGTGCGGAATCGGTCACTCTTCACGTTGAAGCCACAACGGACCCGGTTGCAACCGCCCAGCGGATTCGCGATATCGGAGCCCGCGTGGGGATTGCGCTCAAACCCGGCACGCCGTTTGCGGACATCGTCGACATCGCGCACCATTTTGACCAGATTTTGGTGATGACGGTGGAACCGGGGTTCGGGGGACAGGCATTCATGGAATCGCAATTGAACAAGGTGCGTGAGGTCGCGGCCTTCCGTGCCTCAACGGGAACCGAGTTCTGGATTCAGGTCGACGGCGGGGTGACCGAGCAGACCATCGAATTGGCAGCAGAGGCGGGTGCCGACACATTCGTGGCGGGGTCGGCGGTCTATGGCACGGACAACGCCTCACTCGCCGTGGAGAACCTCCGTAAGATTGCCCGAGATCACTCACACCGATAGGAGCGCTATGGAAAAGCCTGAGATTGAACCGACGCTGGGACCCGAACCGACCGAACTCGTCATCGAGGACATCACCGTCGGT
Source organism: Gulosibacter massiliensis (assembly GCA_945901035.1). Taxonomy (GTDB): domain Bacteria; phylum Actinomycetota; class Actinomycetes; order Actinomycetales; family Microbacteriaceae; genus MWH-TA3. The sequence continues at coordinate 4,301 of CAMDKN010000089.1, forward strand.
TCCGGAGACGCAGCCGACCCCGGGGCGACCGTCGAGGTTCACTACCTCGGAGTCACGTTCGAGGGCGAGGAGTTCGACGCCTCGTGGAATCGTGGCGAGAGCATCGAGTTCCCGTTGAACGGACTGATTCGTGGGTGGCAGGAAGGCATTCCCGGAATGAAAGTCGGTGGCCGTCGAAAGTTAGTGTGTCCGCCGGAGTGGGCCTACGGTCCCGCGGGCGGGGGGCACCGCCTGTCGGGCCAGACCCTCGTGTTCGTTATCGATCTGCTGGCGGTCCGCTAGAAGGTTACGATTGAACGGTGAAAACTTTCGACCAACTGTATTCGGAGCTTCTCGTCGTTCAGGCAAAGACTCGGACCGGTAACGGACGGTGAGGTGCGGTCGTGACCACCACCCGGGCCGAGTTTGACGCCGCGGTTGCAGCGGGACCCGTCGTCACTGTCCTCACAACGGTTTTCATCGATGGAGTTTCACCGGTTGCCCTGTACGCACACCTCACGAACGGTGCACCGGGGACTTTTCTGCTCGAGTCTGCCGAGCAGGGTGGAATTTGGTCGCGCTATTCCTTCGTCGGATTGTCGGCATGGGGTTGCTTGACCGAGGACAATGACCACTCGGTGTGGTTGGACTATGGGTTGTCGGAGTCCGCCGCATTTGGCGGCCGCGTCCCCAAACTCCGGTTGGACGCTCTGGACGCGCTCTACGCCCGCTGGGCGTCGCCGGCGTCAACCGATTTACTCCCGCTCACGAGTGGGTTGGTGGGCTATTTGGGTTGGGACACGATTCGCGAAATCGAACATCTGCCCGACGCACCCCCCGATGAATCGGGTGTTCCGCACCAATCGATGCTGTTTGTACGTGACCTGCTCGTCTTCGACCATAAAACCTCGCTTCTTCACATCTCCACCGCGGTTCTCGTTTCCAAAAACCCCGACGACGATTGGGAGGCGGCCAGACGCCGTCTTGACGATATTGCCCGCCGATTGCGTACCGAGCTGGCCCTTGAGCCGTTGGCTCCGCCCGAGTCCACGGTGGTTGCACCGACTGCTCGCACCGAGAAGAACGACTTTCTCGCGACGATCGATGTCGCCAAGAACTTCATCCGCGACGGTGACGTGTTCCAGGTCGTTGTGTCGCAGCGGTTCGACATCCCGCTGGTCGCCTCGAGCGTTGATGTGTATCGAATGTTGCGAGCGCTCAACCCGTCTCCGTATATGTATCTGCTGAGCCTGGAGAACGCGTCGGGAGAAGCTTTCGCTGTTGTCGGTTCGTCGCCCGAGGCACTGGTCAAAGTGACCGAAGGCCGTGTCTTTAGTCACCCCATCGCTGGTAGCCGTCCCCGCGGTGATACGCCGGAGCGAGACGGCCAATTGGCCGACGAACTCCTCGCCGACCAGAAAGAACGGGCAGAACACCTGATGCTCGTTGACCTCGCCCGCAACGACCTGTCGCGGGTCTCCGTGT
>CAMDKN010000090.1 GCA_945901035.1 Gulosibacter massiliensis
GAAATCAATTCCCAGCCTATCCGATAGGCTGAAACCGAACTTCGGCGAGGGATCCACGGATCCGTGATCGACGCGGTGGGTCGACCTTGGTCCTCCTCACGCTTCCGGCGTTCGAGTTGAAACACCAACCAGGGGTCACCACCCCGCGAAAGGCATCACCATGGCTGAACAATTTGCGCTCAAGGGCGAAGAACGCGCGTCCTTCGGTAAGGGCGCGGCACGCAAGCTGCGCGCACTCGGAAACGTCCCCGCGGTCATCTACGGACACGGCGAAGACCCGCGTCACGTGATGGTGAACGCACACGAACTGAGCCTCCTCGTTCGTCACAAGAACGTGCTCATCGACCTCGACGTCAACGGCAAGAAAGAACTCGTTCTCGTCAAGGACGTTCAGAAGGACTACGTCCGTCAGATCATCGAGCACGTTGACCTCGTCATCGTCAAGAAGGGCGAGACCGTCACGGTCAACATCCCGGTCGTCATGATCGGTCACCCGTTCCCCGGAACCGTCGCCATGCTCGAGCACCAGACCATCCAGGTCGAGGCCGAAGCGACGCAGATCCCCGAGCACCTCGAGGTCGACGTCACCGGAATGCTCGAGCACACCCACATCTCGGCGAAAGACGTCGTAATGCCTGCCGGTGTTAAGTTGATGCTCGACGGCGAGGCGATCATCGTCGCCATCCAGGCCGTTCCGAGTGCCGAGTCTCTGGGCACCGAGGCTGCACCTGTTGTCGCTGAGGCCGCACCGGCCGCTGAAGGCGCTGCCGAATAATCATGACCGATGCGTGGCTCGTAGTCGGGCTGGGTAACCCGGGACCCGACTACGCCACGCATCGCCATTCCGTCGGCCACCGTGTGGTCGAGGCGCTCGCCGAACAGATCGGCGAGAAACCGAAGCGCCACAAATCCATCGCGATGGTGGCCGAGGGGCGCTTTCAACCCGGCACCGACCGGGTTATTTTCGCGACGCTGTTGTGTTTCATGAATCTGTCGGGCGGTCCGATTCGCCAGTTGGCGGACTTTTTCGGAATCGACCCCGGCCACGTGGTCGTGATTCACGACGACATTGATCTGCCGTTCGACACCGTCCGCATCAAGTCGGGTGGCGGTCACGGCGGTCAAAACGGCGTGCGGTCGACAATCGCGCACATCGGCGCCGATTTCCTGCGGGTTCGCGTCGGGGTGGGTCGTCCGTCCGGTCAAAAGGACGCCGCCGTCCACGTGCTCGAACCGTTCAGCAAGGTCGAACGCGAGACGTTGCCGAACCTCGTCGCCGATGCCGCCGGTGCGGTCGAGTCGATCGTTCTCGAGGGGCTTGCCAAGGCGCAACTGCGGTACCACTCGCCCGCTTGATTTTCGCCCCGCCGTAGACTGTCGAGGTGAGTCTTCGGGGAGTGGCATCGGTGTTGGCGGATGCGGCGAACGAACTTCGAGGGCCCGCACTTTCGCTGGAAGACGGTGCCCGTGCGCCGCTGATTGCCGCGATGTGCCGCGAGCCGAAAATCGTGCTGCTTGTTACCGCAACGGGGAACGAAGCCCAATCCCTCGCCGAGTCTCTGACCACCTGGGGTGTTCAGACCCTCATTTTTCCGTCGTGGGAGACCCTTCCCCACGAACGCCTGAGTCCCTCGAGCGAGACCATCGCCACCCGAATCGCCACGCTGCGGGCGCTTCGGACGTGGAACGGCATCGACAGCCTCGTCGTCATCGCGAGCGTGCGTGCCGCCTTGCAGCCTCTCGCCGCTGACCTGGGGGATCGACCGATTCTGTCCATTGCGGTCGGCGATCGGCGCGACCTGCTCGGGGTTTCTCGTTCCCTCGTCGAACTGGGATACCAGCGCGTCGACCTGGTGTCGCGCCGAGGTGAAGTGGCCGTCCGCGGTGGAATTCTCGATGTGTTCCCGCCACTCGCGCCGCACCCCGTGCGCATCGATTTCTTCGGCGACGACATCGACGAAATCCGCGAGTTCGCGGTGGCCGACCAGCGTTCGCTCGGTCCCGTGAAATCGGTCGAGATTACGCCCGTGCGAGAAATCGCCCTGACCGCCGAGGTGCGGGCCAAGGCGCGGAAACTGGCGGACACGATTCCGGCACTGCGGTCGTTGGCCGAACCGATTGCCGAGGGCATCGCCGTCACCGGCATGGAGTCGCTGCTGCCCGTCCTCGTCGACGAGGTCATTCCGCTGATGGAGTATTTCCCCGAAACGGCGACCGTTGTGGTGGTCGGGCCCGACCGGGTTCGCGCCCGCGCCGAGAGCCTGCGGGTCACCAACCTCGAGTTTCTCGCCGCCGCCTGGAACCAGGTCGGAGATGGCGGGCTCGTCCCGATTAATGTCGACAAGGCCGACTTCGTCGACTACGACCAGTTCCGCGACGACGTCGGTCGGCGCGACTTTTTCACCATGACGGCGCTGAATTCGGGGCTCGAGGAACGGGTTGAGTCCAAGCCGATTCCATCGTTCATCGGTGACCCGGATGGTGCCGTAACGTTCGTCGGGGAACGCCTTGCCGTCAAGGGAATCGTGGTCGTTGTCGCGGCGGGGCACGGAACGCTCGACCGCGCCCGCGACCTACTCTCCGAAGCCGGGCTCGCCGCTCGACCCGTCGAATTCGTTCCCGACAACCCCGAAACCGGCGTCGCTTATCTGGTCCAGGGGTCGATCGATCACGGAGTGGAAATCGTCGACGCGTCACTGACCGTCATGAGCGAAGCCGAATTCTTCGGTCGTCGCGAGACGCGAGGCGCACGCGACTCGACGCGACTTGCGTCCAAGCGCACGACGACGGTCGACCCGCTGCAGTTGACGAAGGGCGACTTCGTCGTGCACGAGACGCACGGAATCGGGCGGTTCCTCGAACTGGTCGAGCGCGAGATCGTGCTGTCGGCGAAAACCCGGCAGAAAGCACTGCGGGAATACCTCGTGCTGGAGTACGCGCCGAGCAAACGCGGATTCCCCGGCGACAAGTTGTACGTTCCGACGGATCAGTTGGGGCTCGTGTCGCGGTACGTCGGCGGCGAAGATCCGAGCCTGTCCAAAATGGGTGGGTCGGACTGGTCCGCGACCAAGGGCCGCGCGCGCAAGGCGGTTCGCGACATCGCCGTCGGACTCGTCAAGTTGTATGCCGCCCGCGCCGCGAGCCGCGGTTTCGCGTTCCCGCCCGACACCCCGTGGCAACGCGAGCTCGAAGACGCGTTTCCGTATCACGAGACGCCCGACCAGTTGACGACGATCGACGAGGTGAAACGGGACATGGAGAGCGAAGTCCCGATGGATCGGCTGCTCGCGGGGGACGTCGGGTTCGGCAAGACCGAGGTCGCGGTTCGCGCCGCGTTCAAAGCGGTGATGGCGGGCAAGCAGGTCGCGATTATCGCGCCGACGACACTTCTGGTTCGCCAGCACACTGAAACCTTCCGTGAGCGATTCGCGGGATTCCCCGTGAAACTCGCTCCGCTGTCAAGGTTCCAGACCGACGCGGAGGCAAAGCACACGCTCGCGTCACTCGCTGACGGGTCGCTCGACGTGGTCATCGGAACACACCGGTTGTTGTCGAAGGGGATTTCGTTCAAAGACCTGGGGCTCGTCGTCATCGATGAAGAACAGCGGTTCGGCGTCGAACACAAAGAGACCCTCAAACAACTCAAGACCAACGTCGACGTTCTGTCGATGAGCGCGACCCCGATTCCGCGAACTCTCGAGATGGCCATCGCGGGTATTCGCGAGATGTCGACCCTCGCGACCCCGCCGGAGGAACGACACCCTGTGCTGACGTATGTCGGCCAGTATTCGGACGAACAGGTCGCCGCCGCCATCAAACGCGAGATGTTGCGCGAAGGACAGGTGTTCTACGTCCACAATCGCGTGTCGACGATTCCGGGGGTCGCCGCGCGTCTCGCGGAACTCGTGCCCGACGCGCGCATCGCAGTCGCCCACGGGAAACTGTCCGAAGCGGCCCTCGAAAAGGTCATGGTCGACTTCTGGGAGCGCCGATTCGACGTGCTCGTGTCGACCACCATCGTCGAAACGGGACTCGACATCCCCAACGCGAATACGCTCATCATCGATCGCGCCGACAAATACGGTCTGAGCCAGTTGCACCAATTGCGCGGTCGCGTCGGCCGTTCGCGCGAGAGGGCGTATGCCTATTTCTTGTACGACCGTGACCACGAACTGAGCGAGACCGCGTACGAGCGGCTCAAGACCATCGCCCAGAACTCGGATCTCGGTGGGGGAATGGCGATTGCGCTCAAGGACCTCGAACTGCGCGGAGCCGGCAACCTGCTGGGTGGCGAACAGGCTGGACATATCGCGGGAGTCGGCTTCGACCTGTATCTGCGCATGATCGCCGAAGCCGTCGGCGAATTCAAGGGCGACGAAGCACCCGAATCGAACGACCTGCGACTGGAAATTCCGGTCGATGCCCGAATCCCCGAGGACTACATCGAGAGTGAACGGCTGCGGCTCGAGGCGTACCAAAAACTGTCCGCCGCCTCGTTCCCGTCGGCCGCCCCCGATGCCATCGACGTCGAGCTCGACGAGATGCGCGATCGCTACGGCGAGCCGCCCGACCAGGTTCAGACGCTCGCGTCGGTTGCGCGGCTGCGTCGTCGCATCGCCGAACTGGGCATCACCGAGATGGTCACCGCGGGGTCGAACCTGCGCGTGGCGGGGGTTGACCTGCCCGATTCGCGACAAACGCGGCTCGTGCGGTTGTACACGGGCGCACGGTACGTGTCGGCGATGTCGGCCTGCCTCGTTCCGATGCCGAACCGCGACGGCGACGACCTGGTCGAATGGGTGCGCGATGTGGTCGAGGCGATTTATGGTGAAACCGCATGAGCGAATCCGAACACCCCGAACTCGACGCCCTCATCGCCGTGATGGCGAGGCTGCGCGGCAAGGACGGCTGCGCGTGGGATCGCGAACAGACACACGAGACGTTGATCAAGTACCTGATCGAAGAGAGCCACGAGTTCATCGACGCCGTCGAATCGGGTGACCGAACGCACATGATCGAGGAACTCGGGGACGTGCTGTACCAGGTGTTGTTTCACGCCGATTTGGGTAGCGCCCATCCCGACCGCCCGTTCGACATCGAGGACGTCGCCCGCGTCGCCCGCGACAAGATGGTGGGACGCCACCCGCACGTGTTCGGGGATGTCAGCGCGGATACGGCCGACGAGGTCGTTGCCAACTGGGAGAAGTGGAAGGCCGCCGAGAAGCCCGAACGGACGTCCGGGTTCGAGGGGTTGCCGAAGGGACTTCCGGCCCTTTCGCTGGCCGACAAGGTCATCGGCAAGTTGACGAACCAGCCGACACCATCCGACCTGGTCGACGAGACGACCACGACCGACGAACTGGGTGACCTGCTCGTCGCGATTGTCGCCGCCGCCAAAGCGAACGGGCTCGATGCCGAAGGTGCCGTGCGGTCCGCCGTCCGCCGCCTGATCACCGACGCCGAGGCGGAAACGAAAGACTAGGCGCGTCGCCCGCGAAGGCGAATCGGGACCAGAATCGCGGTCGCGAGAGCCACGAACAGTGCCTGACCGAGGATGCCGGCGGTGTAACCCGAGGTCGACTGGTCGATGACGTCGCGCGGGGCGCGGTCACCGTCGAGCGTGGGATACGGCGTGCCGAACTCGGCGATGTTTGCACACTCGTCGATGACGATGTCGGTTTGAATCGGAAATTGCATCCCGCGCACG
>CAMDKN010000091.1 GCA_945901035.1 Gulosibacter massiliensis
CCGTGTCCCCGGACAGTGCCGCGATGAACGCCTCTTGCGGAACCTCGACTCGTCCGACCATCTTCATGCGCTTCTTTCCGGCTTTCTGTTTTTCCAGCAACTTGCGCTTGCGGCTGATGTCCCCGCCGTAACACTTGGCGAGAACGTCCTTGCGCACGGCGCGGATGCTTTCGCGGGCAATGATTCGCGCACCGATGGCCGCCTGAATGGGGACCTCGAACTGTTGCCGAGGAATCAGTTCGCGCAGTCGCGACGTCATCATGACTCCGTAGGCGTAAGCCTTGTCGCGGTGCACAATCGCCGAGAACGCGTCGACCTGTTCACCCTGCAACAGGATGTCGACCTTGACCAAGTCGGCCTCCTGCTCGCCCGCGGGCTCGTAATCCAACGACGCGTAGCCCGCCGTTCGGGATTTCAGGTTGTCGAAAAAGTCGAACACGATTTCACCGAGCGGAATCGTGTACTTGATTTCCACCCGGTCCTCCCCCAGGTAATCCATCCCAATGAGTGTTCCGCGACGCGTCTGGCAGAGTTCCATGATGGTGCCGACATAGTCTTTGGGCGCCAGCACCGCGGCACGAACAACGGGCTCGAGCACCTTCGAGATCTTGCCGACCGGATACTCGGACGGGTTCGTGACCTGAACCGCCTTGCCGTCGTCCGTCGTGACGTTATAGATAACACTGGGAGCCGTGGCAATCAGTTCGAGGCCGAATTCGCGTTCGAGTCGTTCGGCAATGATTTCCAGGTGCAAAAGCCCCAGAAATCCGCAACGGAATCCAAAGCCCAAGGCGACCGACGTCTCCGGTTCGTACACGAGCGACGCGTCGCTGAGTTTCAACTTGTCGAGCGCTTCGCGGAGGTCAGGGAAATCGCTTCCGTCGAGCGGGTACAGACCTGAGAACACCATCGGTTTCGGGTCGGTGTAGCCGGGCAACGCGGCCTTCGCCGGTTTACCCAGATTGGTGACGGTGTCCCCAACCTTCGAAAGCCGCACGTCCTTCACCCCCGTGATGAGGTACCCGACCTCCCCGACACCGAGACCCGCCGACGGAGTCGGCTCCGGTGACGACACCCCGATTTCGAGCAGTTCGTGCGTGGCACGCGTCGACATCATCTGGATGCGCTCGCGCGGGCTCAACGATCCGTCCATGACTCGGACGTAGGTCACCACTCCGCGATACGAGTCGTAGACCGAATCGAAGATCATGGCGCGAGCGGGGGCGTTCGGGTCGCCCGACGGCGCCGGAATCTTCTCGACTACGCGGTCGAGCAACACATCGACACCGACACCGGTTTTTCCCGACACGCGAAGGACGTCGTCCGGGTCGCCACCGATGAGCGACGCAAGTTCTTTGGCGTATTTGTCGGGGTCGGCCGCGGGGAGGTCGATCTTGTTCAGCACCGGAATGATTTCGAGGTCGTTCTCGAGGGCGAGGTACAGGTTGGCGAGCGTTTGCGCCTCGATTCCCTGGGCCGCGTCGACCAACAAGATGGCGCCCTCACAGGCGGCGAGCGACCGCGAGACCTCGTAGGAGAAGTCGACGTGCCCGGGGGTGTCGATCATGTTGAGCGCGTAATCCACGCCGCCGACCGCCCACGGCATTCGCACCGCTTGGCTCTTGATAGTGATTCCGCGCTCACGCTCGATGTCCATCCGGTCGAGATATTGAGCGCGCATATCACGGTCTCCGACGATGCCCGTGATCCCCAGCATGCGGTCGGCGAGGGTTGACTTGCCGTGGTCGATGTGAGCGATGATGCAAAAGTTGCGGATGACCGACGGGTCCGTGCGAGACGGAACGGGTGGCTTCGCGGAACGGGACATTGTTCTCTATTGTTCCACGGCTTACGGTTTCCATCCGCCGTTCGCCTCTGGTAACGTTGTGACTTGGCTTGCGTGCCGAGGCCCTCTCTCCTCTGCACGGAACGACACCGGGATTCGCAATACCCCATTCTGGTTCGACACCACTCACCTAAGGAAACCATTCGTGGCAAATATTAAGTCGCAAATCAAGCGAATCAAGACCAACCTTAAAGCGCAAGACCGCAACAAAGCGGTCAAGAGCGGGCTCAAGACCGTCGTGCGCGTTGCGCGTGACGCCATCGCGTCGGGCGACAAGGTCAACGCGGTCAATGCGGTCGCCGCGGCGTCGCGCAAGCTCGACAAGGCCGTCTCGAAGGGCGTGATTCACAAGAACCAAGCAGCGAATCGCAAATCGTCGCTCGCAACCAAGGTTGCGGCACTGTCCGGCGACGCCAAGGTGACGAAGGCTCCGGTCAGGGCGGCGGCGAAAGCTCCCGCCAAGAAGGCTGCGACCAAGGCACCCGCGAAGGCACCGGCAAAGGCCGCGGCGAAAGCACCCGCCAAGGCCCCTGCCAAGAAGGCCGCGGACAAGTAACACCGCTCAGAGATTAACGCTGTTGGCTCTCGGGAAACCGAGGGCCAACGTCGTTTAAGAGCGCGACGCGATTCGGTCTACCATCCGCTCGACCGCGAACTCGGGGTCACGACCTTGCCCCTTCACCATGGCGTCCGCCTCGGCGACCGCCAAAATCGCGCGGCCCAGAGTCGGTCCCGTCCATTTCCGTAAGGCGCTTCGCGTCTTGTCAATCATCCACGGGGGCATTCCCAGGTCTTTCGCCGCGTTGGCGGGCGAGCCGGTGTAACCGCCGACCTTAGCGAGTTGGCGAAGTTTGGCGGCGAACGCCGCGATCAGGGGCACCGGGTCGACACCCGTTTGGATTGCGTGACGCAACAGGCGCAGCGCCTCGGCCCGATTTCCATCCAGCGCGACATCGGCGACGGCGAAGGACGACACTTCCTGTCGGCCCTGGTAATACGTGTCGACAAAACTCTTGGTGATCGGTTTCCCGAGTGCGTCGCTCGCGATTTGGTCACACGCCGCCACTAATTCCGCGAGATCCCCGGCGAAGGCCTCGACGAGCGCGCCCACCGCGTCGCGGTCCGCTTTCACGTTCAATCGGGAAAATTCCTGCATCGCAAACGAGGCGCGGTCCGCCTCCTTTTTGACTTCGGCGCATTCGACTTCGAGCGTGGTGGGGAATGCCCGCAACGTGTCCAGCAATTTCTTGCCGCGATTGCCGCCGCCGTGTCGGATGACCAGTATCACGTCATCGGCGACGACCTCGAGGTAGGACTGAACGTCCGCGACGAATTCCTCACCACCCAACTCACCGTTCACGATTCGGATCATGCGCGATTCGCCGAAGAGAGACGGGCTCGCCACATCGAGCAGGGTTCCGACGCTGTAGTTCGCCGCGTCGAGATCGGTGACTTCCAGTTCGGGCTGCGCGGTTCGGACTCGATCCCGCAGTTCGCGAAAAACTCGTTCCGCGAGAAAGACCTCGGGTCCGGTGACGAGCACGACGGGCGCTTCGCGCACACCGTGCCACGGCACCACCTCGATTTTCGCCATCATCCCTCCGTGTTCAGTGTAAATCCGGTGTCGGGTTGTCGCTCGCGCCACACTCGCAGTTCTCTGGAAACAGAACGAGAGACGAGCACGATTCCGTTGACGTCGCTGCGCAGAGTCGTTGAACCCAACGCCGCCAACGCGTCCAGGGTTTCCACCGTCGGGTGTCCGTATTCGTTGTCCGCGCCCACCCCGATCAACGACACCGGTGCACGAAGTCGTCGATAGAGCTCGACGTGTTGGTCACGGGAACCGTGGTGACTCACTTTGACCACGTCCGTCGGGATCACTCCGCCGAGTGACACGAGCATCGCTTGTTCCAGACCGGGTAGATCGCCCAGGTTGAGTCCGGTGACGCAGGTTTCGTCGCACGCGAATCCTGCCGAGAGCGACACGACGATGCTCGACGGGTTTCCCGGCTCCCTCGGGCTGTTCGGTGTCGGCCATAACACCCGCCACTCGAGCCGCCCGAGTTGTCCCGTGAGCCCGCGCGATGCCGAACGGACAATGGCGCCTCCCTGCGCGAAGTCGCGCAAGAGTTCCTCGTCCGCAGCGCCGTCCGTCGGACCGTGCAACACCGTGTCGACCCGTCCGATGAGGGCTGTCGAACCTCCGGCGTGGTCGATGTCGAAGTGCGTGAGAACGAGGATGTCAACGTCCTCGATCCCCAACGCCGCGAGACATTCGCGCATCGGTGTTTCCGTTCGGCCCGTGTCGAACACCGCCACCACCCCGGCGTCCCGCACCACGACGGCGTCTCCTTGTCCGACGTCGCACTGGGCCCAGGACCAATCCGAGGGCGCGCTCGTCCACGCGATGCGACTGGCACCGACCGTCAACGAAAGTCCGAGCGTGCCGGCGATGAGCGCCATCACCACACCGAGAGCGCGAAAACGGGGTCGGAGCGCCAACACGATGCCGAGCGACACCGCCGTCGCGAGAACGATTCCCTCAATTCCCGGTGGCCAGGAAATTCGCGCAGCGGGAAACGTCGCAAAGGTTCGTGCCACGAACGCGATCGCACCGGCCGCCAACGACGCAATTGCGAGCAATCCGTCCGAGAGCGGTGGGATCGGCGTCGCGAGGATGGACAGCAGTCCGGTGACGGTTGCCAGCGGAACAAAAGGCTCTGCGAGAACGTTGGCGACGACGCCGTAGGTCGGAATCGAGGAGGAAAAGACCAGGATGATCGGCTGGCACGCGATTGCCGCGCTGAGTGGAATGGAGACGAGGAGCGCCACCGCGTCGGGGAGCCACCGCTGTAGTTCAGTGGCCAAGGGACGTGCGATGACGAGCAACCCCAGTGTCGCGGCGACGGAGAGGGCAAATCCGATCGAGTGGGACAGCGTTGGGTCAAGGACGAGTGAAAGGACCACGGCGGCACACAGAGCCGAGACGCCGGCCACGGGTCGACCCCACACCAGCACACCCAGCCCGATTGCGGCCATGATCGCCGAGCGGACAACACTCGGCTCTGGGCCGACCAACACAACGAAGACCGTCAAGGCGAGGAACCCGGCCACAACCCGTGCGACGAGCGGCGCGCGACACAATGCCGCGACGCCGTAGGCGAGCCCGACCACGATGGCGCAGTTCGCCCCGCTGACCGCCATGAGGTGGGTCAGCGAGGTGATGCGCATGGCCTCGACCAGTGACTCGGGAATTGCGTCGGTGTTTCCGAGCACGAGACCCGGCACCAGTGAACCGGCGTCCCCGGCCCAGCGCCCAGCCCGCTCGAGAAAAATCGCATGGACATCGGTCACCCACGGAAAGAGCTGCCCGCGCGGCCGGCGATACCCGACGTCCTTGGTCAACCACCAGGCAAACAACCACGCCACGGCGGCCGGCGCCGCCAAAACGGGAATGGCCCGAATCACAGGGTGATTTTGTCGCGCATTCCCGCCAACGTGAGATCGCCAATCCCCGGCACATCCAATAGCTCGTCGATTGCGGAAAACGGTCCGTTCGCGTCGCGATAGGCGACGATTCGTTCAGCGAGCGTCGGGCCGATGCGCGGTAGTTCGTCGAAGTCATCGATTGTTGCGTTGTTGATGTTGATCGCGGAAGGTTGAGCGTTTCGCGAGGACGGCGAACCGCCGGTCGTCCCGATGACCAATTGTTCCCCGTCCTGAACAATTCGGGCGAGGTTGATGGACGCGGGGTCAGCCTTGGCGGTTAGCCCACCCGCCAACGCCACGGCATCCA
>CAMDKN010000092.1 GCA_945901035.1 Gulosibacter massiliensis
ACCGCGAACCGCGACCGCCTCGCCGCGATGGTCGCCAGCAGCGTCGGAGTCATCACCGCCCTCATCCCCGTCATCGGATACGAAGAGGCGGCGAAGTTGGCCAAGACGGCACTCGCGACCGGCGCACCGATTCGGGAACTCGTCGTCAACGCCGGACTGATGTCGGCCGACGAGGTCGACGCGGCGCTGTCGCCCGCCAAGCTCTCCAACGCGTCGGAATAAAGGACCGCGGCTAGGTCGCCGCCCCGAACCCTGATAAGGTTGTGAGGTTGCCGTGTAACGGCCGCGGACTTCAGAGCGCTACATCACAAGGATGTAGCACCGCGCAGCGAACCGAAAGGACTGAACACATGCCACTCGATCTTGCAATCAAGAACGAAATCATCAAAGAGTACGCAACTCACGACGGTGACACCGGTTCGCCCGAGGTTCAGATTGCGATTCTCACGAAGCGAATCAAGGACTTGACCGAGCACTTCCAAGAGCACAAGCACGACCACCACTCGCGTCGTGGCCTTCTTCTCCTCGTCGGACGCCGCAAGCGCCTTCTCGGTTACCTCGCCGGCGTCGACATCGCTCGCTACCGTGCGCTCATCGAGCGTCTCGGCATCCGTCGCTAACCGCGACCACCTAAGTTCGAAGCCCCCGCCTCCACGCGGGGGTTTCGTTTATGTCCGCCCGAAAACGCGTCCGTCTGTTACCCTTTAACTGAGCACGGCGACCAGAAGCTGGTCCTCGGTGGTGGTTTACCGAATGAATGTCGGTGAATTTCTACTGGTGGCCAGCACAATGCCGGGATTCGATCCGAAGGGTCACATCCACGCGCATGAAATGCAAGCCGATTCGCTCAGCACTAAACGCGCCCGCCCACACGGGGTGAGTGCGTATGAACAAACATGTATAAAGAGGAGAAAGACCTAATGGAAGGTCCTGAAATCAAGTTCGCCGAGGCCGTTATCGATAACGGCAAGTTCGGCAAGCGCACCATCCGATTCGAGGCGGGACGGCTTGCGCAACAATCGCAAGGTGCCGTCGCCGCATACCTCGATGACGAAACCATGCTTCTCAGCGCGACGAGCGCGAGCAAGCAGCCCCGAGAAGGATTCGACTTCTTCCCGCTGACCGTGGATGTCGAAGAGCGTTCCTACGCCGCCGGGAAGATCCCCGGTTCGTTCTTCCGCCGCGAAGGACGCCCCTCGACCGAAGCAATCCTGGTGTGTCGTCTCATCGACCGCCCTCTGCGTCCGTCGTTCGTCAACGGACTTCGCAACGAAGTCCAGATCGTCATCACCGTTCTCTCGATCGCACCGGGCGAGTTCTACGACGCCCTCGCCATCAACGCCGCCAGCGCCTCGACTCAGATTTCGGGTCTCCCGTTCTCGGGTCCGATCGCCGGTGTCCGCATGGTCCTCATCGACGGCAACTGGGTTGCCTTCCCGACCGTTGACCAGGTCGCACTCGCCGTCTTCGACATCGTCGTTGCGGGTCGAGTCGTCAAGGGCAAAGACGGAGAGGACGACGTCGCGATCATGATGGTCGAGGCGGAAGCCACGGAAGGTTCCTGGAACCTCATTCAGGCCGGCGGAATCAAGCCCGACGAAGACATCGTCTCGCAGGGTCTCGAAGCCTCGAAGCCCCACATCATGGAACTCGTGCGTGCACAGGAGAGCCTGGCCAAGCAAGCGGCCAAGGAAATCCAGCCGTACCCCGTGTTCTCGGACTACACCGACGAGGTCTTCAACGCTGTGTCGACGTTCGCCCTCGCGGACCTCGAGAAGGTCTACCAGATCGCCGACAAGGTCGCGCGTCAGAAGGCCGACGACGAACTGAAGGACAAGGCGAAAGCCGAAATCGCGAAGCACGTGGAGGCGGGCAAACTGCCGGCCGATGCGCTCGCGCAGGTTTCCGCCGCGTACAAGTCGGTCACCAAGAAGGTCGTTCGCGGTCGCATCCTCAAGGACGGCATCCGCATCGACGGTCGTGGCATGAGCGACATCCGTTCGCTGTCCGCCGAGGTCGAGGTCATTCCTCGCGTCCACGGTTCGGCGCTGTTCGAGCGCGGCGAGACCCAGATTCTGGGAATCACCACATTGAACATGCTCAAGATGGAACAGCAGATTGACTCGCTCAGCCCCATCACGAGCAAGCGCTACATGCACCACTACAACTTCCCGCCCTACTCGACCGGTGAAACGGGTCGCGTTGGTTCGCCGAAGCGTCGCGAGATCGGGCACGGCTTCCTCGCCGAGCGCGCCCTCGTTCCGGTTCTGCCGACTCGCGAGGAATTCCCCTACGCCATCCGTCAGGTGTCCGAGGCCCTCGGGTCGAACGGTTCCACCTCGATGGGTTCGGTGTGTGCATCGACACTGTCGCTGCTCAACGCCGGTGTGCCACTTCGTGCGCCCGTTGCCGGAATCGCCATGGGTCTCGTCTCGGACGAGGTCGACGGTGAAACCCGTTACGCCGCACTGACCGACATCCTCGGAGCCGAAGACGCCCTCGGCGACATGGACTTCAAGGTCGCCGGAACGAAGGACTTCATCACCGCGATTCAGCTCGACACCAAGCTCGACGGAATCCCGGCGTCGGTCCTGACCAGCGCGTTGGCCCAGGCCAAGGTTGCTCGTCTCGAGATCCTCGATGTCATCAACGAGGCCATCGACGGACCCCACGAAATGGCCCCGACCGCGCCGCGCGTGATCTCGGTCCAAATCCCGGTCGACAAGATCGGTGAACTCATCGGACCGAAGGGCAAGACGATCAACTCCATCCAGGACGAGACCGGAGCCCAGATCTCGATCGAAGAAGACGGAACCGTCTACATCGGATCGAACGACGGACCGTCGGCTGAGGCGGCGCGTGACCGCGTCAACCAGATCGCGAACCCCATCAACCCCGAGGTCGGCGAGCAGTTCCTCGGAACCGTCGTCAAGATCGCGGCGTTCGGTGCGTTCGTGTCGCTCATGCCCGGCAAGGACGGACTGCTGCACATCTCTGAGCTGCGCAAGCTCTCGGGTGGCAAGCGCGTCGAGAACGCGGAAGACGTGCTCGCGGTCGGACAGAAGGTCCTCGTCGAAATCGCCAAGATCGATGACCGGGGCAAGCTGTCGCTCGTCCCCGTCGTCGAAGGCGACGCCGGCGGTTCGGACGCGGCTGAGGCCGACTCCGAGTAAAACGCTTCACGAATTGCGGGGGCGGGCTTCGGCTCGTCCCCGTTTTTTGTTGTTGCGACCTAGTGAGTTTTGGGACAAAAAGTAGTATCGTACGTAGCGCACGGGAAACACGTTCCCGTGTTAGGGATAACTCCCGCTGGTCAGTGCCCTCCGGGACACTGCCAGAGTTACAAGCAAAGGCTAGGCATGAATACTTTGTCAACGTTGCTAGACAACAACCAATTCAACGTGGTCTACAACATGATGTCGCTGGGTATCGCGAGCATGTTGTTCACCACCGTCTTCTTGTTCATCGCACGCGAGCGCGTTGCACCCCGTTACCGCATGGCCGTCATGATCTCGGGAACGGTTACGGCAATCGCTGCGTATCACTACTTCCGAATGTTTGACTCGTTCAACCACGCATTCGCTGGCACCGAGGGCAACAACGCAGATGCCTACAACGTCGGCTACCGCTACGTGGACTGGCTCCTCACCGTGCCGCTCCTCTTGGTCGAGACCGTTGCCGTTCTCGGACTCGCGATGGCACTTCAGCGTTCGCTCTTGAACCGTCTGGTTCCCGCAGCAGCTGCGATGATCGTTCTCGGTTACCCCGGAGACGCCAACATCGACCTCTTCGGTTGGACTGCAGAGATCTGGCTGGTCCTCTCGACCATCCCGTTCCTCTACATCCTGTTCGTGCTCTTCGTTGAGCTCGGCAAGAGCCTCTCCAAGCAGTCGGCCGCGGTTCGCAAGAAGATTTCTCTTCTTCGTCTCCTCCTTCTCGCAACGTGGGGCGTTTACCCCATCACGTACATCTTGGGCATGAGCGCTACCGGTTTCGACCCGTCGGCATTCGTTGCACGTGAGGTCGGATACACCATCGCGGACATCCTCGCGAAGTGCCTCTTCGGTCTCATGATCTTCTCGATCGCACGTATCAAGTCGGCAGAAGACGACAAGGAATTTGCCAAGGCTGAATTCCGCGACTAAGCAGTTGCTTCACGGCGGGGGCGGGCTTCGGCTCGCCCCCGTTTTTTGTGCCAGTCGGACGAGTCATCCGACAGCGTGTGTAGGCTCGAACTCTCATGGCGCACATCGAACTTCCTCTCACCGAACCGTCCATCTCGTTCACGTCGACCGGCGATTGTGAGGTCCGCCGCACGGTTCATTCGAGCGGGTTGCGAATCCTCACCGAGCGCGTTCCCGGCTCGAGGTCGGTGTCCATCGGTTTCTGGATCGGTGCCGGTTCGCGCGACGAGGACGCCGGTCACCACGGGTCGACCCACTTTCTCGAACACCTCCTGTTCAAAGGCACGAGCACGCGCGATGCGTTCACGATTTCCGAAACGTTCGACGCCATGGGCGCGTATCACAACGCGCTGACCGCGAAAGAGAACACCTGTTATCTGGCGCGAGTGCGGTCGGGGGATTTGCCCGAGGCCGTTCGGGTCCTGGGCGACCAGGTGTCCAACTCGCTGTTGGCGGCGGACGCGTTCGAAATGGAACGGACCGTCATTCTCGAAGAACTCGCGATGGCGGCGGATGACCCCGACGACGTGTGTGCGGAACAGTTTTTCGGGGGGATCTTTGGGAACTCACCCCTCGCGCGTCCCATCGGCGGAACCGTCGCCGACATTGAGGGCGCCCAGCGCGACTCGGTCGTCGAGCACTACGCCGACCGATACCAGCCGCGCGATTTGATTGTCACCGCGGCGGGGGACGTCGATCACGACTCGCTCGTGGCGATGGTCCTGGACTCGCTCGTCGGTTGGACGATGGAGGACGGCGAGCCCGAACCGCGTCGACCACAGTCTGAGGCGGCAATCGCGGGCCGGACCGAGGTTCTCCTGACGCACCGCCCACTCGAGCAGGTCGTTGTCATCATGGGGGTCCCCGGAATCGTGGCGTCTGACCCGCGTCGCACCGACCTCAACGTCTTGTCGGCGATTCTGGGTGGCGGGTCGTCCGCACGACTGTTCCAAGAGATCCGCGAAAAGCGCGGCCTCGCCTACTCGGTCGACTCGTTCCCCGTGATGTACTCGGACGCCGGCGTGCTGGGGATGGCGGCCGGGTGCGCGCCGCACCACGTGAGCGAGGTCGCGCAATTGATGCGCGACGGTTTCCAATCCATGACAGCGATCACCGACGCCGAGCTGAGCCGGGCTCGCGGGCAAATCCTCGGCTCGTCGACTCTGTCGCTCGAGTCCACGGATTCGCGGATGAACCGCCTCGCGCGAGCGGAATTCAGCGGCGAATATCGTGACCTCGATGAGGTCGAGCGCATGCTCGCCGCCGTGACTGCAGGCACCGTGGCCGAATTGGCGCACACTCTCATCGCCCGCCCCATGAGCATCTCGGCGGTGGGGGATGTAGTGCTCTCGGCACTGGTGTAACAGGGTCGGCTGCTGCGACATAGGCTTAAGTTATGACGACAGTGGCGGTGGTGGGCGCAACGGGACGCTTCGGCACACAAATCGTG